>JAYSTT010000593.1:0-2274 GCA_043719495.1 Ferruginibacter sp.
TTTTGCTCCAGCTTTGCTCTACACTTATCAATAATATCCGTTGCTTCTTTATTACGCTCCGATCCCGGATGTGTATTAATAAAGGTTTGCATCATACCTATTGTTTTTGTGGTATTTACCTGTTCCAACTCTACCTTAGGTGATTGCTTATAAAAACAAAAAGCATGCAAATAATCCACTTCTTCGGCTTTAGGGCTATTAGGAAATGTTTCTAAAAAGCCTTTAAATAAAAATTGCGCCTGAGAATAATCCTTCATATAATAAAAGCAAAAGGCGTCCTTATAATACAATTCTTCAAACTTAATTGTGGCCTTAAATACGGGAAATAATTCTTCATATAATTGCTGGGCTACTTTGTATTTCTTTTTGGCAAAAAACTCATCTGCCATTTTAAGTTTATACTCGTTGTCTTTACTCTTATAAATTTTATTGTACTTATTGCAGGATGCCGTAATAATTAAAAAGATAAGCCCCGTAAATACAATTTTAGTTACTCTCATATAAAGGATTGCAAAATTAATGGAAATTACCCAAAAATGCCAGTAAATTAACTGTTATCCAAAAATTGGTAGTTAAGAGTTTGATAAATAGACAACAGCCACGGACAACAGACAATGGCTAATGGTAGTCATTCGTTAGTGGTTTATGCTGCTCTAAAAAAAAGCCCTCCCGAAACCGGAAGGGCTATCATTGAGCAAAAAGTGAAAAACTTGAAACTCTTTATTAATTAGATTTAATATCAACTGTATTCTTGTCTCCACCACCAACTTCGCAGTTTGTAGTAATTCTGTCTGCACTTATGCCTTCTTTTTCAACAAGATAGTTTTTAATAGCATCCAAACGTTTGTTACAATTAGCCTGAGAAGGTTTAGAAGTTTCAGGATAACCTGTAATGGTAATACTACAATTTGGACTTGCTTTTAATTTAGCAGCCACAGTAGCAAGCATTGCTTTAGCATCTGCACTTAAACCAGCGCTGTTACCTTTAAATGAAAGGCTTGGATAATCGCCAGGACAAACAGGTGGAGGAGGTACTATATTCTTGCAACATTCAGGATCAGGACATTTACCTATACCATCAGCATCAACTGGCTGGCAAGATGTTGGAGTAATTAACTCTTTATCTTTACAATCAGGTACACCATCACCATCTGTATCAGCAGTAACACCATGTGTATTAACAGGACATCCTGCAGGTGTATTTGGTTCTCTGTCTAAATGATCGCAAACACCATCACCATCAGCATCCGGGCATTCCATTTTTGGAATCTTAACATGACGATGATTCATCAATTCGTCATAAGCATAATCCAATGGATTTTGCCACCATAATGGTTCAGTAGATTTAGCCCCCAAGTTAAAGTTTAAACCAACTGAAGCATAGTTATAAGAATCAAAATCACGTGTTAAAACAGCATCTCCCACAGCATGCTCCTGCCAGCGCTGGCCATCTAATAAATCATCTTTTATAAAAGTCCATCTGTCTTCAATTGCAAGGTTAATACGTTTGCTTAATTTAAACGCAACACCTGCTAAAACAGTACCAGAAGGCTTTAAAGTATTTTTGCCAATTTTTGGACGACGTGAACCTTGATTGTCAGCTTCGGTTTCATAAGTCTTATCCATACCAGCCTTTAATGCATCCAAAACTTTTTTTCTGTTGCTGTATGTACCACTTGCAGTTCCGTTGAATAAAGTTCTGTAAGGATTACCATTTGCATCCAATGCATTTACCATTGTATGGTAAAGTGTAGCACCTATACCACCACCTCCATAAATAAGAATACCCGTTTTTTGTTTGTGGAAACGAATATTATTTACAGTAAAAATACCCTGAATACCTAAGTCCTGTACTTTTGCTTTGTAATTGTAAAAAACCTGATCTGAATTTGCAGCACGTGCTGCATTGCCGTGACCATCACTATTAACTATTAGTCCCGAATTTAATCTGTCAGGAGAAAAATAGCGTTTACCAACAGCCAGGTTGTTATTCCAAGCCGGGTTTTTACCAAAATTTTCAGCAGCTACCCAGTTCTGCCCTTTTGCAACAGTATTAATGTACTGTAATCTCAAAGAAAAAATATACCCAAAAGCTTTTCTTACATGTACTCCGAAATTAGGAGCGGTAAATACTTTTGAGCTTACATCTCCACTAACTGTGAAAATGCCGGTGGAAACACCTACTTCCCACTGGTTACGTGGTTTAGCTGGAAAATTGTAAGAATTGTTCCAGAATTCGTTTTGTTGAGGCATCCTTTTAGAAGGAATTACAGA
>JAYSTT010000594.1:0-2273 GCA_043719495.1 Ferruginibacter sp.
TTTTTTTGCTGAGCAATCCCAGATCAAAAACCAATGCCAGTACAATTACCGCACTAAAAACCACATATAATACCTGCGTTTTATCCATTTTAGTTAATCGTGTATTTTCTTCGTCTTATAAATTGAAATACAAAAGCAAACAGCAATACCAGTATAACCGGTCCGAGGGTATTAATGATTTGCCAGGTGCTTTTCTGAGCAGTTACCTTTTTGCTGTCAAGTAATCGCAAAGTATAATCTTTTGCTTTAGCTTCAGATAAGCCAGAAGAGTTCAGCAGATAGTCCAAACAATTTTGCAAAAAATCTTTATTGGCAAATTGATATTGATATTGAGAGCCAACCGTTAAAGGATTTACACCCATTGGCAGTGGTTCATTTTTTGAAACACTATTTAAAACCATATCACCATCTGCCACAATTATTATTTTATTATCTACAATGCTCCCGGGCATATACATTGCACCGGATTTTTGTAAACTATCGTTCATAGCCTGCGATAACCTGTTTTTAAAAAGAGAAGAAAACTTTCCTTCCAGCAAAACAGCTACCGGTATATTTGCTCTTTTAAACTTATCACTTTCAGGTTCGTTTATATTTTCTTTACCACTTATCAATGCAGGCGTAGCAATAGTTTTTGAGTTAGGTGATGAACTTAACAGAATTGTTTTTTTAATTCCTTCAACTTCAATAGTATCAATAGAATTTACAAATCTGCCACTAACCAGTCCTAAGTTTTTATTTATCAGATGATTTGATTTTGATTCAAGCAACGGAAAATAATTCCAGTGTAAAAAATCAAACTGACCATTTCCATTAACATCAAACGGTAAAAAATCGCACTGTAAATCCATTACCAAATCAGCATTTATTCTTGCTCCATATTTAAATAGCAAATCGTTTAATTCCAATCCTCTGTCATAAGCAATTACCTCATTTTTAATCCGAAGGCTATCCATTTCAGCATTCAATTCATCAATAAACATCAATACCTTTCCTCCTCTCATTACAAACTGATCAATTTTTAATTTTTCATCTTCTGTAAATTTTTCGGTTGGCTTTACTAATAGTAACAACTTAAATGTATCAGGTATTAGCGGCAGTTTCGTTAAATTAAATTGCTGCAAATTATAATCCTGCCGCAATACATTTTCGGCAAGGTCATAAATACGTACATCCTGCGGCTCACCATTACCAACTGCATATGCAATCATCGGTTTATTAATTTGCGATGCTTTAAAAATTGCATCTGCAAATTTATATTCCATTAAAGCTTCGGCACTGTTCAGATCTTTCATTGCATCTGCGTAAGACTTCTTTACATCAATACCTTTTTGCTCAAACAATATTACTGGTAACACAGTTTCTTTATAATATACCAGCGCAACCGGATAAACCAATTGCTGCTGCTCTCCTGCTTTTAATTGCGACTTTAAATTGATTGGAAACAAACCAGCACTGGTAAGGCTATCGCCCCACTTTATATTTGTACCCTCCACATTTTCATCGGGGCTGATAAAACGATACTGCAATTTTTTACCTGCCACCTCTTTAAATTCACTCAGCATTTCATTGGTGCTGTTGGCTAATTTTTTAAACCCGCTGGGGAAATCTCCTTTTAAAAAAACATCTACCTGCACCACATCATCCAGTTTTTGTAATACTTTTTTTGTGGGGGTGGAAAGTGTAAAACGTTTTTCATTGGTAAAATCAATCCTTGTGTGATACTGCGACGCCAGCCAGTTTATCGCACCAAGCAGAACGATGGTTATCAACAACCAAAGTTTGTTCTTCCATATTTTATTAAAAATATTCATTTGCCCCTAGCCCCTAAAGGGGGATAATTATGTTTTATTAAATTATTTTTTATGTAGACTCTTAACTGTTATCAATAAAAAAAGAAAAATCGCACTCAGAAAATAAACCAGGTCACGGCTATCTAACACACCACGGCTGATGCTGCGATAATGAAAATCAATACCCAGCATTTCAATGTAATAATCCAGCCCGTTTGCAAAAAAAGGCAGTTTACTGAGTGCATTAAAACCAAAGTATAAAATCAAACAACTAAAAGCACTGATTAAAAAAGCCACTACTGCATTATTGGTAAAGCCGCTGCAACACAAGCCTATGGCTGCAAAAACGGCAGCAAGTAAAAACAAGCCAATATAACTTCCCAGTATGCCGCCACTATCAATACCGCCCTGGGCACTCAATGCTTTAATGGTGATGATGTAGATTATTGTAGGCAGTATGGCCAGCAATAAAACAACCAG
>JAYSTT010000595.1:0-13264 GCA_043719495.1 Ferruginibacter sp.
GTAACAGGGAAAGTGAAAATACTTACCAAGCAGATAAGTGTAATAAAAGCGCCAGCGGATACTATTGTTTTTAATTCGGAAGATGTATGGCTTTTTGTAAAAAATAATAAATCCAAAACTGTTCTACGTTTAATTCTTTATGGATATACTGATAATATTGAAGAAGTGCAGTTGTTTAATTACAGGGACCCTGTATACGATACCACTATTTTATTAACTCCTGTTATCAGTGATGAGAAACTTAATTTGTTCACAGGTAAGGATAAAAGGGGAGTCATATATTTTTTTGTGCAGCGTCAGCATGACAGTATCCCTGTTCAGCTTCTTTATGCTGTAGGAGGCCGCATGCCGGAAAAAGCATCCTGGGGTGGAATGTACCAGTTTGTAAGTTATATAAGTCACTTTAGAATTTTTGAAAGTCAATTGCGTGAAATAACTGAGGATTGTGAGTATATCACAGAAGGGCATTTACAAATGCTTAATTACATGGAGTCGAGCTTAAAAGCTTTTATAAAGCGATATAACAAAAAGTGTATTTAATTAGACCTCTCTTTCAAAATATACTGCTGTTACAACCGGGTTGTTGTAATAGGCGGGGATTTCATAAAATCCATATTTCTTATAAAGATTTATAGCCGGCGTCATGTTATTTAATGTATCAAGCCTTATATATTTGTATTGACAGCTTGCAGCAAGTGTAATTGCTTTTTCCAAAAGCATTTTTCCAATGCCTTTGTGCTGGTGAGCAGGTTGCACATACATTCGTTTTAGCTCTGCAATATCATTTGTAATTTTTCTTATTGCCACACAGGCAATAAAAGCATTATTCTCTTTACAAAGTATTATTCCGCCGTCAGTTGAATTATACATTGTTTTTAAACTCTGTAACTCTTCATCAAAATGCTGAAAGCCGAGATCAATATTTAACCATTCCGCATATTCTTTAAACAGCAGCACTGCTGCATTATATTCTTCATCAGTTTTTACTATTAAATACTCCCGCATTTTTTGTTGTTTTGTTGGCAAAATATACTCCTGTAAATATCAATATTGCTGCTGCAATTTTATAAAACTCCAGCGTTTCATTCAAAAAAATCATGGCAATAAAAGTTGCAAAAAATGGTTGTGTGTAAATATAAAACCCTGCAGCAGAAGCGCCGAGTATTTTTATACCATACAAATTAAAAAGATAGGCTAAAAATGTACCAGTAAATACAACTAATGCCATTGCAGTAAAATCAACAGCATTATAGCTGGCCCATCGTATTTCTGCAAACTCCGTCCAGCAAAATGGAAGAATCATTACTAAGCCAATAGTAAAAAGCCATCGCATAATCATCAAGGGATTATATTTAATCATTAGTGGTTTAACCAACACAAAATAAAGGGTATAGGAAACGGCGTTTGTTATAATTAAAATATCACCCCATATCACTTCATTTTTAGCTGCAGTTCCCCCCTTGGCTAAAATTAAAACAGCGGCACCGGTAAGGCCTGATACCAATCCTCCAATTTTAAAAAGTCCGACCTTTTCTTTTAATATCCATGCAGCAATAAATACAATTAAAATAGGAGTAGTAAGCATTAGCAACGATGCATGAATGGGATAAGTTAAAGAAAGCCCTTTAAGAAAAAGTAATTGATTTATTGCAATACCTGTTAAGGCACACAATATAAAACGCATTCTGTCCCTCCTTTCAATTTTTACAGAGGTTGGTTTTAACAAATACAACAACCAAAATAAAATTACACTTACACCAACCCGTATCAGGTTGATGCCAAACGGTTTTGCCAGTTGTAAACTGGTAAGATGTTTTGCAGCACTTAAGTTTATTGCAAAAAAAAGATTGGTAAACAGCAGCGCTAAATGAGCAATAATGTTTTTATTAAATGACATTGTAGTAATGCAAAAGTAAGATTAATAAAAAAGCCGCCATGCTTTTACACATAGCGGCATTATATTTACTAACCCCAATAAATTTTTTAAAAGAAAAACAGTTATGCTGTCTGCATTTCTTTCACCTTCTCTCTTATTTTAGCTTCTATTTCGTTAGCCATTTCCGGATTATCCAGCATTAATTGCTTTACCGATTCCCTGCCCTGGCCCAATTTATCGTTGTTGTAACTAAACCAGCTGCCGCTTTTTTGTACAATACCCAGTTCAACACCCATATCTATTATTTCGCCTACTTTAGAAATGCCTTCACCGTAAATAATATCAAACTCTGCCAAACGAAACGGTGGGGCCACTTTATTTTTAACCACTTTTACTTTTACATGGTTCCCTATTGCTTCGTCACCATCTTTAATTTGTGTCATACGCCGGATATCTAACCTAACCGAAGCATAAAACTTTAACGCATTACCACCGGTTGTAGTTTCGGGGTTGCCAAACATTACACCAATTTTTTCACGAAGCTGATTTATAAATATGCAGCAACTGTTTGTTTTATGAATAGTAGCAGTCAATTTTCTTAAAGCCTGGCTCATTAGCCTTGCCTGTAAACCCATTTTACTGTCGCCCATTTCTCCTTCCAATTCAGCTTTAGGTACCAATGCCGCAACAGAATCTATTACCACTACATCTAATGCACCGGAAAGAATTAAACGATCCGCAATTTCCAGCGCCTGCTCGCCATAATCTGGTTGAGAGATCAGTAAATTATCAATATCAACGCCTAATTTTTTTGCATACACACTGTCAAAAGCATGCTCAGCATCAATAAACGCACACATGCCACCTTTTTTTTGTGCTTCGGCAATTACATGTATTGCTAATGTTGTTTTACCACTGCTTTCCGGGCCATAAATTTCAACTACTCTTCCTTTAGGTAAACCGCCAATGCCCAGTGCCATATCTAAGCCAATAGAACCGGTAGAAATAACTTCTATTTCCATATTGGTTTTTTCGTTCATCATCATTACCGAGCCCTTGCCAAAATCTTTATCGATTTTATCCATCGTTAATTTCAGCGCCTTAAATTTTTCTGTTTTTTCCATTTTGTCTGCTGTGTTACTCATGTGTTTTGTTTTTTTATGTGATGTATCTGATTTTGTGTTGTAAATGTAAATGGTGATTCAAAGATAATAACTTTATTTTATCAACACTAACTATTTTAGTATTTTTTTGATAATTTATTTAGTGCTGTTTATTTTAAATAAAAAACCCATCCCGGGGAACCGGGACAGGAATTGTTCAAGCATGATGAGAAAAATCTACTAAAGTTATTTCTCGAGTTTTCAGGCTTAGGCTTAAATACGGGCCCTTAGAAATCTGTCGCTATATATTATCAGTTTGAAAGGGTTCAGCTTTTTATTATACAAAGAGAATACAGTTTGTGCAGGTAAACAATACCACAAAGTGGTAATTTTTGGGGGTGAAAACACCTTTTTTAGGTTTGGTATGTTTATTAATTATAATAACAGGGGTATAATTACCGAATTGCCGTTTTGTAAATACAAAATAGCAAGTATTATCAGAAGTTGTGTTGGTGTTATAAAAATTCCCGAAGATTAATAATACGGATACACTATCCCTTCATCACCTTTAACCTGCCCAGCATAAAGTTTTTTCCATTATTGTAAAAAATGTTATCCAGCAGTGTATCAACATTAATGGTATTTAAACCTTCGTTGTTTAGTAAATCGCTCAAGCCATCTCTTATATCTTCTTTCAATTGTATTAAGCCATCGGCATCTTTGCAGCAGTCGATGGCATTTATCAGTCCGTCAAAATCGGTACCAATACAAATTTGTTTTACTGCTTTTTTTATATCTATTAAAGGATGGTTATTGGCCACCCATAAAATATGCACAATATTATTTATTAAAAACCGGCGGTGCATTTCTACATAAAGTGAAGGATCTAAATTTTCAAAATCTTCGCTTGCCCATACTTCTGTATCATCTGTCCAGGCAGGTAACGCAGTGGGGTGTGGGCCTAAAAAGAAATCGGCTTCCAGGTGGCTGATGTATTCCATATCATGCGGTATAGTTACATTCAGCAACACATTTTCATCGGCAAAACCTAAAATGCGCTGATCGAAAGAAAGACCAACTATGCCACCCGATAAAAATATATTAGCTATATCCTCATCATATAAATTAATGCTGCTGCAATTATAATAGGTTTCTGTATCGTGTTTGCTTTTGGGTTTTAAATAAGTTACTTCATACACGGATCCTTTATCTACCGGCGTATTTAATAAATATTTAGCCCGGTGTGCTATAGATAAACCGGTTACACCGGCATGCGTACAAATAATGGGCTGAATAAATTTTGTTTCGTCGGTAGCATCTTTAAACCAGGTATATAATTCCCACCGGGTTTTTAAACTCATGTGTTTAATATCTACCAGTATTTTTTTATTTATCATTAATTGAATTACTTCTTCTCCCCATTTTGTAATGCCTTTACCCGTTGGATAAAAAAATGAAGGTGTAAAAAATTGAATGCCGTGTGCATGATTACAAAATGGATTTTGCTGCATGTGGCAAATATTAATAGCCACCACAGTATTGTTATTGGTAAACTCATTAAAGTTATTGGTGAATTCTATTTTTGCATCAGGAGAATTGGGGTCGTTAAAAAAACAATGCAGGCCTTCTACAATAATTGCACCCCAAACAGTATCTGTAATAGCTTCGTCAAATTCGGAAGCACGGGTTAAGATTTTAAATTTTTTTCCTGTTGGTGCAGGTGCTTTTTGCAACCAGCGTAATTCTTCATTTATCAATTCGTAACTATGCACACCTGTTGTTAAGTAGGCCAGTTGTGTTTTATCAATAAGATTTACACTGCCTTTATTAACTATTTTTTTTTCACTGAGTACCTGGCCAATTTTTTGCTCCGGCGCATGCAGTATCAAGCCAATTAATTTTACATCATTATCCCACAATTGGTTTAAGTTGCTTTGAGAGTTAAGCACTTCGTTAAACAATTTATTGATGCTGATGGTTACATCATTAAAAACTGCCAGCTTGGCATTTATAAAAATCCATGGCGATGGTTTTGTTGCAGGATTAGAAAACTGTGGTTTTAACCCGGGGTGGCAATGAAAATCGAAGAACGGCATAATGGTAAGGTTTAATTGATATTAAAAATAGTGTTTATGTTTGAGATTTAAAAGAGGAAATTTTATAAAAGGATGGTATTGCTTATTAAGTGGGTAAGTAAAATGATATTTCTGAAATGAAATATAGAGTTGCCCAAATATTTTTTTCATAAAAGATGCTATGTCAAAATCTTGTATTGAGAGTAAAGCAAAACTTATACAAAAGAATAAGGAAAATATTTAATTAATGTCAAATTATTTAGTAAATTTGTTCTAACAAAATTAGTATTGATTACACAATTTTTATGGAAAAACAGCCTGCAATTTTTGAACAAATAAAAAAGACCAATGAAATTGGCCAGGAATATTGGAGTGCAAGAGAACTTTATGGAGCTTTAGAATACATTAAATGGGACAAGTTTTTAAACGTAATTGCAAAAGCAAAGGAATCCTGTGAAAACAGCGGCCAGTCTATACAAGACCATTTTCCCCATGTGGAGAAAATGGTAGAGATTGGGTCTGGTGCAACGAGAGATATTGGTGACTTACATTTAACCCGTTATGCCTGCTTATACAAATTGATTCCCTGGTAAAAGGGATACGATGACGGAGGAATATTTGAAGAAGAAGAAATAAAAATCATTTTAAGACAAAATATTATTATAAATTGTCCATAAACTATCTGTAACTAATGTCTGTTTCATACCCAATAAGAATTCAAGTATGGTCGGCCGCAGGCGGCCGTTGTTGTATTTGTAAGAGTAATCTGATAAAAGATATTAAAATAGGATTAGAAAAGTCAAATCAGGGAGAAGTTGCTCATATTGAAGGAGAAAAATTTGGTGCAAAAAGATATAATGAAAATCAAAGTGAGACAACAAGAAATTCAGCATACAACCTAATGTTGTTATGTCCCACACATCATACTGAAATAGATAATGATGAAGTCGCATATTCTACCTCTAAGTTATTAGAAATAAAAGCGCAACATGAAGCTTGGGTAAATCGTCAATTGACTCAAGCATCTTTTTCAATTTCGTTTGCGGAATTAGAAGTTGTGTTAAAATTTCTTTCTAGTAGTACCGTGGATTCCAGTTCTATTGATTTTAAATTAATTTCGCCAAGTGAAAAAATATCAAAAAATAATTTATCTGGTACTGTAGGAGATTATATAACAATGGGAATGATAAAAACTGATCTTGTAAGAGAATATTTAAACAGAAATCCCGATGTTAATTTTTCAAATAGGCTAAGAAAGCATTTTATTGAAAAGTATAAAGAGTTAAAAAATACGATGACTGGAGACGACCTCTTTTATTCAATGTTGGATTTTGCCTCCGGTTCATCAAACGAATTTCCAAATCAGGCTGCTGCGTTAACTGTAGTGGTGTATTTTTTTCAAGTTTGTGACATATTTGAATCATGATTTTACCTGACAAAAATATTATCTTACAATATTCAATTCTTGGTTCTGGTAGCATTATTTTACATGAACTGAAAAAAACAGAAACAGTTTCTTCGCTATGGGAAAAAATAAGACAAAGAAAAGAGATACAATCTTTTGAGAAATTTGTTTTGACAATGGATTTTTTATTTGCATTAAATGCAATCGAAATAACTAATGGGCTTGTAACGATTAAAGAGAAAAAGAATGATAAAGGAAATAAGTAGTAATAATCCGAAATTTAAACTTGTAAAGTTTGACAAGGGTTTTAATATTATCCTTGCAGATAGAAGTAATATTTCTTCGGATAAAGATTCAAGAAACGGACTAGGCAAATCCTCTTTAATAAGCATCATTCATTTTTTATTAGGGAGCAGCCCAGGGAAAGATAAAGGATTAAGAAGAATCGCATTATCTAAGTGGAATTACAGGATGGTTCTTATCATAAATAAAAAAGAATATACTGTTGAACGAAATCCAGAAAAATTTTCGGAAATTTCTTTAATTGGAGATTTTTCAGATTGGCCATTACAACCAAGATATGACATAACGACAAAGCGATACCTCCTTAAAATTTCAGAATGGAATACAATGTTAGGGTATACTTTTTTCAATTTACCGATTGAACCATCTGGTAAATATCATCCAAGTTTTAGAGGCTTAATTTCTTTTTTCATTAGAGAAGGGTCTGATGCTTATAATGATCCATTCCAGCATTTAGCAAAGCAGTTAGAGTGGGATAGGCAAGTTCAAAACGCTTATTTACTCAACTTAAATTATGATTACCCAATATTACTTCAACACTTAAAAGATAAAGAAGAGATTTTAAATCAATTAAAAAAAGCGGCAGAGCAAGGCTTGCTTGGAGAATTTGTTGGAACTATTGGTGATTTGGAAGCAGAGCGTGTGCGTTTGCAAGAAGCTGTTTCAAAATTAGAAGTAGAGTTAAAAGATTTCAATGTGCATCCAGAATATAAAGAAATACAAAAAGAAGCTAATTCATTTACAAAAAAAATACAGGATGAATTAAATGAAAGAAACATTTGTGAACAAATATTAAGTAAGTACAAAGAAAATTTAGGGGAGGAAGGGGATGTTAGTACAAGTTCTATAAAACAAATTTATAACGAGGCTGGTATTATTTTCCCTGATTTACTTATAAAATCAATAGAAGAAATTTCTCAATTTCACACAGCAGTTATTAAAAATCGACAAGACTATTTGGCATCTGAAATGAAAAAATTAGACCGCCAAATTAGTTCGTATGACATTTCAATTATTGCAATGTCAGATAAAAGGAAAGGGTTGATGATAATATTACAAACACATGGGGCTTTAGAAGAACATTTTAAATTACAACAAAGACTTATTGAAAAACAACAAGCTTTAACAGCAGTAATTTCTAAGATTTCAAATCTTCAACGTTTTGAAGAGGGCAAAAGTAATTTAAAAATTGAAAAAGAAGATTTATTAAAAAAAATGCGGAGAGATTATAACGAAAGAAAAGAAATTATAGATGAGGCAATTGCAATATTCAATAAGAATTCAGAATTTCTCTATGATGAACCTGGTAATTTAGTTATAGATGTAAAAGATACAGGCTATAAATTTCGAATTGATATAAAACGTTCTGGAAGTAACGGAATAGATAAAATGAAAGTTTTATGTTACGATTTGACTTTATCGCAATTAAAAAATAATCAAAATAGTAAACCTGATTTTCTAATACATGATAGTTCAATTTTCGATGGAGTTGATGAGCGGCAAATTGCAAAAGGTTTAGAAAGGGCGTATGCTCTTTCCGAACAATACAGCTTTCAATACATATGTACATTAAATTCAGATAGCATTCCAAAAAATGATTTTTCAGACGGATTTATTGAAAAATTTGAAAACTCTATTCGTTTACGTCTTGATGACTCTACTGAAGAAGGTGGGCTATTTGGTTTTAGGTTTTGATATAAATAAGATTCTTTAGAAGTCTAATTTCCCACATTTATTTCCTCACACCCCTCCCCACCAACTCCCCCTTTCGTACATTTGCCACATGCCAAAATATTTAGACGAATTAAACCCTCCCCAACGAGAAGCAGTAGAACATAAAGACGGCCCTATAATGATTATTGCCGGTGCAGGCAGTGGCAAAACAAAAGTATTAACTACACGTATTGCCCACTTAATGGGTTTTCATGGGGTTGACAGTTTTAATATACTGGCACTAACTTTTACCAACAAAGCCGCCGCCGAAATGAAAGAAAGGGTGGAAAAAGTTTTAGGCAATACCGAAGCCAGAAATTTATACATCGGTACTTTTCACAGTGTATTTGCAAGAATTTTAAGGGCAGAGGCCGGAAAGATTGGTTACCCCAGCAACTTTACTATTTATGATACCGATGATGCAAAGAGCGTAGTAAAAACGGTGGTAAAAGAAATGGATTTAGATGATAAGCATTACAAACCCAATATTGTTTACAACAGGATTTCGGCAGTAAAAAATTCATTGATTGGCCCGGCAGAATATATTAATGACTGGGCATTGCAACAGGAAGATGCAAGAAGCAACCGCCCCGCCATTGGTTTAATTTACGATGCGTATGCCAAACGCTGTTTTAAAAACGGTGCAATGGATTTTGATGACCTGCTGTTTAAAATGTATATCCTCTTAAAAAATCATCCGGATAGTTTAAGCAAATTTCAACGCAAGTTTAAATATATTATGATTGATGAGTACCAGGATACCAATACGGCACAGTATGAAATTATAAAGCTGCTGGGTGCAATGCACGAAAATGTTTGTGTGGTGGGTGATGATGCACAAAGTATTTACAGTTTTAGAGGCGCCACTATTGAAAACATTTTACAGTTTCAAAAAGATTACGACGAAGTAAAACTGGTAAAGCTGGAGCAGAATTACCGCAGCACTAAAAGTATTTTAAGTGTGGCCAACGAAGTAATTGGCAACAATAAAAACCAGATAGAAAAAAAATTATTTACCGATAACGACCAGGGCGAAAAAATCCGTTTGGTGCGTACCATGACGGATAATGACGAAGGTAAATGCGTTGCCGATACCATACAGGAACAAAAACTCCGCAATCATTATTTTAATAAAGATTTTGCTATTCTATACCGCACCAATGCACAAAGCCGCAGCTTTGAAGAAGCCCTGCGCCGCATGGGCATTGCCTACCGCATTTATGGCGGCATGAGTTTTTACCAGCGTAAAGAAGTAAAAGATTTTATTGCATATTTACGGATAGTGGTAAACCCTAAAGATGAAGAAGCATTAAAACGCATTATCAATTATCCGGTACGTGGTATTGGTAAAACCACCATTGATAAATCGGTATTGTTTGCCAACGAAAATAATTTAACCCTGTGGGAAGTTTTTTGCAATGCCGCCATGTATGGTTTTAAAAGCGGTACATTAGAAAGCATCGACAACTTTGTAACGATGATAAAAATGTTTCAAAGTGAGTTGACAAAAAAGAACGCTTACGATGTTTCTATCTTAGTAGGTAAAAGCACCAATATTGTTAAAGAATTATTTAATGATAAAACTACCGAAGGCCTTGCCCGTTACGAGAACGTTCAGGAATTATTAAACTCCATTAAAGAGTTTGTTGATGACCCAGTACGAACCGGAGTAATTAATGAAGACGGCGAAGTTATTGAAGCAAACAATGAAATAGCAGACTCCAAAAATCCCCCCTTGGGGGGTGGGGGGGCCAGTCTTGGTGGATATTTACAACAAATTGTTTTACTTACCGATGCAGATGATGACAAAGGCGACAATGATGTGGTAAAACTAATGACGATACATGCGGCAAAGGGTCTGGAGTTTCCGGTGGTGTTTGTGGGTGGATTGGAGGAAACGCTTTTTCCCAATGCCATGAGCATTAACACAAGAGAAGAGTTAGAAGAAGAGCGCCGATTATTTTATGTGGCCATCACAAGGGCTAAACATAAACTGTGGCTAACGTATGCCAATGCCCGCTATCGCTTTGGCCAGTTGCAACAAAACGACAGCAGCCGTTTTTTAGAAGAAATACCTGAAGAGCATTTAGATAAAAGTTATGCTGGTGGCGGTACAAAAAATGCAGGTAACAATGGCACCGCTTTCGAAAGAATGAACCGTGGTTTTAGCGGCGGAGGCGGCAATGTATGGGGCGGTAAATCTTCTGCAGCAGGAAAAGCTGAAAAACAATATGGCGCTCCTCCCGGCAAAACTACTGCGCCGGGTTATGTTATACCAAGGTCTCAAAATAAAACGGTGGAGCATACACCTTCTACAGATTTTGTGGCCAGCGATACCAGCAACTTACAGTCGGGGCAAAAAGTAGAGCATCAGAAATTTGGTTTTGGCGAAGTAATGAAAATGGAAGGCGCTGCACATAATCCTATTGCAACAGTAAATTTTGAATTGAATGGAGAGAAGAAGATTATGTTGAATTATGCCAAGCTGAGGATAATTGAATAGAAGCCCCTCCTATCCTCCCCAAAGGGGAGGGATAATATGGAGAAGATAAAAGCGGAGATCGTTACTCTTTACTCTATTGATTGATGAATAGAATTTTAATGACGATGTGGAAGATAAAATGTTTGGCTTTGTACCAATGTACCGCTCTTCTCCCTTAGGAGAAGGGAAGGGGATGAGGTCTTTCGAAATCCGAAAAATATCCCCCTCCACACCCTTTTCACTCAAAAGCACCGTAAATCTTATTAAATTTGCATTGAATTTTAAATATCATTTTATGATAAAGACAGGAAATACCATAGTAAGCATTTATACCGAAATGACACCCAACCCGGAAACGATGAAGTTTGTGGCCAACAAATTATTATACCCTGGCAAGAGTATTGATTTTGCAGACGAAGCAAGTGCAGGCCCATCACCATTGGCGCAGGAGTTGTTTACCTTTCCTTTTATAAAAGCCGTTTTTATAGCCAGTAATTTTGTTACGCTTACTAAAACAGGTGATATGGCAGACTGGCAGGATGTAATACCTACCATTAAACAATTTTTAAAAGATTATCTGGAAGATGGTAAGACGGTAGTGAATGAAGAAGAGGCGGCGGCAATGAAAAATAACAATTCTAATGAAGTACATGCTGACGATGATGATGTAGTAAAACGGATAAAAGAATTATTAGAAAACTATGTAAAGCCCGCTGTTGAAATGGACGGCGGCGCCATACAATTTAAAAGCTACGAAAACGGTACCGTTAATTTAGCCATGCAGGGAAGTTGCAGTGGTTGCCCATCAAGCACCATTACATTAAAAGCCGGTATTGAAGGTATGATGAAACGCATGATTCCGGAAGTAAAGGAAGTGGTGGCGGAAGCGGAATAAACCCCAGCCCCTCCCGAAAAAATCGGGATAAATTCCGGGGCTTTAGAATAAAATAATTTGAGCATCTTTTATAAAAAGATGCTTTTTTATTTTGTTACAAACAGAATTTCTTTACTCAACATCGTTGGGCCTGCCCCGAGTAAGGTTTGTGTGTGGACTCGGGGGTCACTCTCTTGTACTGCAGATCTTTATTGAACTTTAATTATGTTTTACTAAACACTTTTTTATATTTCTAATATCATCCCTTCGGGGTTTGTCTTCTTTTCTATTCAATGTTCGTTCTATATTAATATATTAATGCCAGCATTTCAGGCTTCCAATCCCGAAAGGCAATGTCATTAAGTTAATAGTATTTTAAATTATAAAATACCCAATTCCAGTTCCCTCTCCTTTGGAGAGGGGTTGGGGTGAGGTCTTTACAAATGCTTAACTTAACAACATTACCCGAAGGGATGTAATTAATATAGAAACTTTAAAAGATTAAAGTTGCAAACCCCAAAGGGGTGATATTAGTTTTTGTAACAATTATATTATCTTGAATAAAAATTGTGCTAATGAAATATAGGTTTATCTTTTTATTTATTGCGTTTTCTTTTACTGCAAATGCACAGCTAACCGATAAAGAAATTTACAATTTAAAAAGCGGCAAAGTAAAACCAGATAACAGCTACATTTACACTTTACCATTTTCAAAAGGCAGTAAATTTTTATTGATACAGGCTTACAACAGTAAGATGAGTCATAAGAATGAAATTAGTTTAGATTTTAAAATGAAGAAGGGCAGTAAAATTTGTGCTGCAAGAGCCGGAGTTATTACTGCAATAAAAGAAGACAGTGATGTAGGCGGATTAAAAGATGAATATTTATCGCAGGGTAATCACATCATTATAAAACATGATGATGGTAGCGAAGCGATGTACTGGCATTTAAAAAAAGATGGCGTACTGGTAAACATTGGCGATACTGTTAAACAGGGTCAGCATATTGGCTACAGCGGTAATACGGGCTATACCGCATTTCCGCATTTGCATTTTCAGGTATATGATGCAGCGGGTAAAAATATTGCTACAAGATTTATAACTAAAAAAGGAATTATCTATTTACGTCCCGGTAAATATTATAGAGCGATAAAATAATTTTAAAATTATTTATGGCATTTCCATGCCCACCACATTAATAAAAATTGCAGAGGAAATAAACGGAACCATAATGCCCACACCGGCAAGCAAAAGCCATTAGTTAAACAAAACCCTTTTTGTATCATAAAAATATGTGCTGGTATAAATGCAATGAGTAAAGCAATGATACCGTATGCTGCCATTTTTCTTGTTGCAGCAAATAAAAATAATACACCTAAAATAATTTCTAAAGCGCCGAAAAATATATTTATAAAAACCGGGTTGGGTAAATAA
>JAYSTT010000596.1:0-13251 GCA_043719495.1 Ferruginibacter sp.
AATAATGAATTTATTTTTTTCTATCAATTTGCCATTTTCAAATATTTCAAAATTAAACCAGCCTGCATGTACAAAATTTACTTTCTCAATTATAAGATAGGTGTCATGGATTTTAGTTAGCTCAAAAAGTGGGACACCATTTTCTTCAAAAAACTTAACGTTGTATTTTCTTGTTTCAGCTTCAGGCAGAAAAATGATTACATTGTTGTCTTTGCCAGTATAAATGCGGTGGCTGGGGTAAGTAATAATTTCGGAATTGCTGTTTATAGGAGGTAGCTGGGTTTTAGGCTGTATTTTTATGGGCTGATTTTTTGGCTGAATAATGGGTTGCATAACCCAATTATCTTTTACCAGAAAAGGGTGCAGGGTATCTTCAGTTACTATTTCGGTTATTTCTTTTACCGGCCTAACAATTTTACTAAATAAATAAGTGCCACCTTCAAAAGAAACAAATGCCCGGTAATACATTTTGTTGTAAGGGGGTTTACCGTCAGCATAACCATTTTCAATATTTTGTGGATTAAGTACAGAGCCAATGGTAGTATAATTTCTGAGACTGTCGTAAGAGCGCTGAATGTTGATAGTGGTAACCGGCACTTTATAATTATTTATCCAGCTAACAATTATTTGCCCGCTAATATTTTTTACGGTAATGGCAGGCAGCGTATCCTGCGCTTTAATGGAAACGGCTGACAGGTTAAAAAATAAAAGTGCTAAAAGGGAAATCCTTTTCATAATACTTAAACGGGGTAAGCAACAAAAAATTTTATTTGCAAATATAACAGGATGTTAAGAATTAGAATAATAAAGTACCCTTGGGCAATGAAATGTTGCCTTGAAGCCCGCCGGTATGCAGGCATAATATCTTACTTTCTTTATTAAAATAATTATTTTCTACTTTATCCCAAATGGCAAAAAATAATTTGGCTGTGTAAATAAAATCGCTGGGTAAATGATGCTGCAGCCACAGGTTATTCATAAAATTTATCAGTTCAGGAGTTTTTTTTGCATAGCCATCAAAATGGTAGTTATCAAAAATCAACAGCTGTTCTTTTTTAAAGTTGCCATCACATAGCCAATTAATTCTGTCTTCAATATCAGTCATACCTTTTAAAACTGGTACGCTGATAATTGTTTGATTACCTGACCCCTGCAATAATCCTGCAACTGTGGTGGCGGTTCCGGTTGCAGTACAAACGTGGGTATAATTATTTTCTTTTATCAGGTCCCAAATTAACGCTGCACCTTTTGCCCCTAACGGGTGATAACCACCCTCCGGAATAATAATACTTGCTCCAAATTTTTCTTTTAATTCGCTGATAAAATATTCCTGTTCCTTACTGGCATATAACTCCCTGGAAATAAAATTTAACTGCATACCATTATCTATGCAATGCTGTAATGTTGCTGATAAATGCGCTGGCATTTCCCCCCTTACTATACCAATGCTTTTTAATCCATAGGCCTTGCAGGCAAAGGCGGTGGCCGATAAGTGATTGGAGTATGCTCCTCCAAAAGTTAATATTGTTCTATGATTTGATAACAGAGCTTCCTGTAAAAAAAAATGTAGTTTAAATAATTTGTTGCCCGATACAACCGGGTGTATTTTATCTAACCGTAAAACACTTACAGATACATTTTTTTGCCAAAATAATTCATTCTGTAAAATTTCAACAGGGGTATTAAAAATATTAAAAGGCATTTTGGTTAGAACTTATGGGTTTATAGTATTTTCGCATTACAAAAATCGGGGATTTAACTTTTTATTTATCAACTTTAATTATTTAATGCAACCAACTCTTTTAATTTTAGCCGCAGGTATGGCCAGCCGCTATGGCAGTATGAAACAAACTGAGGGCTTTGGACCAAGTGGCGAAACTATAATGGAATATTCAATTTACGATGCTATTCGTGCCGGTTTTGGGAAAGTAGTATTTATTATTCGTAAAGATTTTGCGGAAGGGTTTAAAAATATTTTTGAGCCTAAATTAAAAGGAAAAATAAAGACGGAATATGTTTACCAGGAAATGGATTCTTATTTAAATGGATTGCCTGTTCCGGCTGGTAGGACAAAACCATGGGGTACAGGCCATGCCGTGTTGTGTGCAATGGATGTAATACAGGAGCCTTTTGCTGTAATTAATGCAGATGATTTCTATGGAGCCGATGCTTTTGTAAAAGCAGCCGCTTTTTTAAATAATGATTGTACCGGTAAAAAATATTCTATAATTGGGTACGAGCTGTCAAAAACATTAAGTGAACACGGTACTGTAAGCCGCGGTGTTTGCCAAACAGATGCCGATAATAATTTAGTAAGCATTAAAGAAAGAACAAAAATTTACAAAGAAGAAGGAAATATAGTTTATGAAGAGGAAGACGGTAAGCATAAAGTGCCTTTTAATTCAACTGTATCAATGAATTTCTGGTGCTTTCATCAGGCATTATTTGGGGCAACAGAAAAATTGTTTCATCAGTTTGTAAAAGAAAATAGCCACAACCTTAAATCTGAATTTTTTATACCAATTATTGCCGAAGATTTTATGCAGCACCATGGCGGCAGCGTAAAAGTAATTCCATGTTCATCGCAATGGTTTGGTGTTACTTATAAAGAAGATGCACCGGTGGTAAAAACAAGTATTGATAAATTAGTTGCTGATGCAGCATATCCTTCTTCATTGTGGTAAAAAATATCGAAAAAAAACGGCTTCAAATGCTGAAGCCGTTTTTTTATATTTCACTTTTTGCTTAATCCTTATTATTCGTAACTCTTTATTAAAAAAACACAGCTGTTTACTTTTTTTACCTGTTGTTCTCTTACCAGATTTTTGATAGTGTTATTTCCGGCAAGTTTAATTTCACTGTAATTAACATCTTTTTTAAGGTTTTCAACCGTTTTAAAAATGTAGAGAGATTTTACAGCAAATACAGCACCTCCTTCAAATTTGTTAGTTAAAATACCAATTATATCACCATTTTTATTCAACACCGGACCACCGCTGTTGCCATGGTCAGCAGCAATAGAAATTTGATAAGTAAGGGTATCGCTTTTGTAGCCTGTCTCGCTACTTAAATAACCTTCTCCATAAACAATTTCATCCTTGGGATAACCCATGGTGTAAATTGGCTCAGCAAGGTTAACTGATTTATTTATGCTATAGGGTAACGATTTATAAGGAATAAAATCCTTATCATTTATTTTCAATATTGCAATATCACGGGTGTTATCCTGCATGCATACAGTGGCTAAAAATTGCTGACCTTTATCGTTGGTGGCTACAATTGTTTTACCTAATAAAACGTGGGCATTAGTAATTAGATAGCCCTGGGCATCAATTAAAAAACCGGTACCACCGGATTTTGGTGTTGCTTTAGGGTCTATTTTACTTTTAACAGCATTTAGCTCCTTTGTGGTTTCTTTCCCCTGTTGTTTTAAAACTTCTAATTGCCTGCTAAGGTTTTCAATTGCAGGGTTTGTTTTGTTATTATAAACGGAGGTTAAACCGGCTGTAAGTATAGAAACAATCCCGGCAATAGTTGCTGCAACTGCAATAATTCGTTTGTATTTCTTCCAAAGAAAAATTACTTTAGTTTTACCTTTTAACGCAGACTGGTTTATGACCCCTTCCTCAGATAATTTGGTTTCTGTATCGTGTAAAGAATGTTTAAAGTTTTTTACAGCACCAAATTTTTCTACCTCATTAAGGAAAAAAGTATGTTCCACCACCATTTGATCAACTTCCGGGTTTGTCTTACGTAAATCTTCCAAAAAACCCTTTTCTTCGGTAGACATTTCCCCTTTCAGGTATCTTTCTACAGCTTCTAATAATAAAGTTTCATCCATTTTATTGTCCATTTTTATATTGTACAAAAAACAATTTTTTCAACCGCATCAGGCATTTATATTTCTGTGTTTTTGCATTATCGGCATTGGTATATCCAAAATCAGTTGCTATCTCCTGCATATGCTTCTTCTGTATATAATACGCATCTAACAGGCTTTTGCAGGGTTCTCCAATTTTACTCAGGGCATTTTCCATGAGGGTAAAATCGTTATTCCGCTTTTCATGCTGCTCTAAATCCTCTTCTACAAATATGGTTTCTTCCATATTTTCCAAATTGCCGTTGTACCGCTGCATTTTGTTCAGCCTTTTTAACCAAAGCCGCCGGCATACTGAGTAAATATATGTTTTTAGCTGGCTGCTTAATTCAAAACTCCCCGATCTGGCTTTTTCAAATAAAACAATCATTGCCTCCTGAAAAATATCTCTTGCATCGTCCTGACTACCACTGTTATTCAGTATAAAAGCCTGAATCATAGCGTAATTCTCTCTGTAAATGGTTTCTATGGCCTGTTTATTGCTCTCTGCCAACCCTTTTAATATCAGTTTTTCTTCTTCTAAAGTACTCACCCGGTTTAAATTAATACGGTTAACTATTATTTGTAACCCAAAACAACGAAAAATTATTTAATAATTAGTGGGTTACCTTTTTTTAATTCCAGTATAAATATCAAATTATAATTTTTAAAAATTAAACAAAAAAAAATGAAAAAAGTATTTTTAGCAATCGCAGTAGCATCAGTATTTACTGCTTGTAACAGTAGCGAAACAACTGCAACTGACGCTCCAAAAGTTGATTCTCCAAAGGTAGAAGCTCCAAAAATGGATACACCTGCAGTAGCAGCTCCAAAAATGGATACAGCCGCTAAGAAAAAATAATTTTAACCGGCAATTGGTTGCTTGTTTTAAAAGCCGGTTCAGCATAAAGATTTTAATATGGCAAGCAATCATTTTAGTCCCTCTTATTTTTAAGAGGGATTTTTTTGTTTATATAAGGTTGTTATGTTATTTTTGATAATCAATGATAAACAAAGGCAACCATAGCTTCTTTTATTTTAGCTACTATTTTATAAATAGCCCGGGACGCTTTTGTTAAAAACTGAATAAATAAACAGACTAACATAAAAAGAATCCCGGCTAAAAAGGCCGGGATTCTTTGTTTTAATACAATTTATGATTAAAAGAGTTTCAATACAGGGTTTTGAAGGCAGTTTTCACCAGGAAGCGGCACAACAGTTTTATGGAAAGCTAACTGAAGTCATTTGTTGTTCTACATTTAAAGAAGTAATAAAAATTGGGGGGGATAAAAAACTTTCAGAAGGTGGGGTTATGGCCATAGAAAATTCTATAGCGGGCAGCATTTTACCCAATTATAATTTATTACTTAAAAGTAATTTAAAAATTGTGGGAGAGGTATACCTGCAGATTAAGCAAAATCTTTTAGTAAACCCCGGAATTACACTTGATGATATAAAAGAAGTGCATTCTCACCCAATGGCAATACAACAGTGTTTTGGCTTTTTGGATAAATATAACTGGAAGTTGATAGAAACAGAAGATACAGCATTAAGTGCCAAACATATTCATCAGCATAAAAATAAACATGCAGCTGCTATTGCAAGCAAGCTGGCAGCAGAATTATATCAATTGGATATAATTGCACCTAACATTCATACATTAAAAAATAATTATACCCGCTTTTTAGTATTACAACGGAAAGATGTGGCAAATGAAATTATTGATGCAGATAAAGCTTCTATTAATTTTTTTACCGATCATTCAAAAGGAAGTTTGGCAAGGGTACTTACAATAATTGCTGAGGAAGGAATTAACCTTTCCAAATTACAGAGTATGCCCATACCCGGCAGCGATTTTAAATATTCCTTTCATGCAGATATGGAGTTTAGTAATATTGAACAATTTAAAAATGTAATTAAAAAAATAACAACAATAACCGAAGAATTGAGTGTATTGGGAGTTTATAAAAACGGAAAAAAGCAATAGTATGGAAGTAGCGAAAAGATTAGATGGAATTGGTGAATATTACTTTTCTCAGAAACTGAGGGAGATTGATGCTATGAATAAAGAAGGGAAAAATATTATAAGCCTGGGAATAGGCAGCCCAGATTTGCCGCCTCATCCGGATGTAATAAAAGTATTACACGATGAAAGTGCAAAGGACAACACTCATGCTTATCAAAGTTATAAAGGTAGTCCGGTTTTGAGGCATGCTATTGCTAAATGGTATAAAAAATGGTACCAGGTAGATTTAAATGCCGATACAGAAATATTGCCATTGCTCGGAAGTAAAGAAGGAATTATGCATATCTGCATGACCTATTTAAACGAAGGAGATTTTGTTTTAATTCCCAATCCTGGTTACCCTACATATAAAAGTGCGGCAACAATTGCAGGTGGAAAATGTATGGAGTATAATTTAACAAAAGAGAATAATTGGTTACCCGATTTTAAGGAGATAGAAAATAACTTATACGTTAACAGGGTAAAAATTATGTTTGTCAATTATCCTCATATGCCAACCGGGCAATTGCCAACCAGGGAATTATTTGAGCAACTGATCAGATTTGCAAAAAAATACAATATTCTTATAGTGCATGATAATCCATACAGTTTTATTTTGAATGAAGCACCAATGAGTATGCTGGGTATAACGGGTGCTAAAGATTGTGTAGTAGAATTAAACTCTTTAAGCAAATCGCACAACATGGCCGGTTGGCGCATTGGAATGTTATGTGGAGCAAAAGATAGAATAGATGATATATTGAGGTTTAAAAGCAATATGGATAGCGGCATGTTTTTGCCCTTGCAATTGGCAGCAGCAAAAGCCTTAGAGATGGAAAAGGAAATGCATGATGAGATAAATAATATTTATAAAGCAAGAAGGGAAAAAGTTTTTAACTTATTGGATTTATTGAAATGCACTTATGCTAAAAACCAGGCAGGAATGTTTGTTTGGGCAGCCATTCCTGTAAATTATAAAAACGGATATGAATTAAGTGATATGGTTTTGTATGAAAAAAAAGTGTTCATTACTCCCGGAGGAATTTTTGGTAATGCAGGAGATAAATATGTAAGGGTAAGCTTGTGTTGTAAAGAAGAAAATATAGAAGAAGCAATAAAAAGAATCAGGAATTAATAATTAAGATTTATGGTTGTTACAGTAATTGGTGTGGGTTTAATTGGCGGTTCAATGGCATTGGCATTGAAAGAAAAGGGTATCGCTGAAAAAATAATTGGTGTGGGCCGGTCAGAAAGCAGTTTATCAAAAGCAATTGAATTGGGAATTATTGATAAAGCATTGCCTTTGGAAGACGCTGTTAAACAAAGTGATTTTATTTATGTTTCAATTCCTGTGGATGCTACCATACCAATAATTTTACAGGTGTTGGATTTAATTAATGACAAGCAAATTGTGGCAGATGCAGGTTCAACAAAATTTGCATTGTGTGAAGCTGTTAAAAACCATCCTAAACGCAAACAATTTGTAGCCACCCATCCTATGTGGGGTACAGAATATAGTGGGCCGGAGGCAGCAGTTAAAGGAGCATTTGCGGGCAGAGCCTGTGTAATTTGTGAAAAAGAAAAGAGTGATGCAGCCACTTTAAAAAGAGTAGAAGATATTTATAAACAAGTAAACATGCACATCATTTATATGGAGGCAGCCAGCCATGATGTGCATGCGGCGTATGTAAGCCATATATCCCACATCACTTCTTTTGCATTGGCCAATACTGTTTTAGAAAAGGAAAAAGAAGAAGATGCAATATTTGAAATGGCCGGCGGTGGTTTTGAAAGTACTGTTCGGCTGGCAAAAAGTAATTCGGCCATGTGGGCACCCATTTTTATGCAGAACAAAGAAAATGTGCTGGATGTTTTAAATGAACATATATCGCAATTGCGGAAATTTAAAGCAAGTTTGGAAAAAGAAAATATGGATTATTTGATACAACTGATGGAGAATGCAAATAAGATAAAAAGGATTTTAAAATAAATTGGTATGATTTTTAGAGAAGCACTGACAAATGATATAAAACAAATACAGGTAGTTAGAAACACTGTAAAGGAGAATGTTTTGAGTAACCCGGGATTGGTTACCGATAAGGATTGTGTTGAATATTTAACTTTAAGAGGTAAAGGCTGGGTTTGCGAAATTGATAATACTATCGTTGGTTTTGCCATTGCAGATTTAATTGACAATAATATTTGGGCATTATTTATACATCCTGATTTTGAGGGAAAAGGTATTGGTAAAACCTTGCATGATACTATGCTGGATTGGTATTTTACACAACAAAAAGAGATGGTATGGTTAAGTACCAGCCCAAAAACAAGGGCCGAAAAATTTTACCGTATGCAGGGTTGGAAAGAAGTGGGCCTATATGGAAAAGGAGAGATAAAATTTGAAATGGCAGCTGGCGATTGGTGCAAAATATAATTAAGGATGAACAACAAATATTTAAAAATTAAAACAAAATCCTCATATTCCAATTAAAGAATAGGGGTTCATAATTATGCTAACAGAAACTCAACCAATGAAAGATTTAATGCAAACCAAATGGAATAAGCGTCCATTAATAATCAGTGGCCCTTGCAGCGCTGAAACTGAAGAGCAGGTAATGGAAACTGCAACCCGTCTTGCCAAAACGGGTAAAGTGGATATACTCAGGGCAGGTATTTGGAAACCACGTACAAAGCCTGGATTATTTGAAGGTATTGGTACAAAAGGGCTGGCATGGCTGGCCAGTGCTAAAAAAGCCACCGGGCTACCCATTACCGTTGAGGTAGCAACTGCTAAACATGTGCAGGATGCTTTGCAGTTTGATGTGGATATGCTTTGGATTGGTGCAAGAACAACGGTTAACCCTTTTAGTGTGCAGGAAGTTGCAGATGCATTAAGAGGTGTTGATGTTCCGGTGCTGATAAAAAATCCGATTAATGCTGACCTGGAATTATGGAGTGGTGGTATTGAACGTTTGCAAAAAGTTGGGATAAAACAGGTAGGGATGATTCATCGTGGATTCTCTTCCTATGGTAATACGGAATTCAGGAATGCCCCCATGTGGCATTTACCTATTGAAATGAAACGCAGGTATCCGGGAATGCCTTTGATTTGCGACCCTTCACATATTTGTGGCAACCGAACCATGTTGCAATCTATTGCTCAAAAAAGTATTGATTTAGATTTTGACGGGGTGATGATTGAAAGTCATATAGATCCTGATAGTGCATGGAGCGATGCTAAACAACAAATTACACCCGAACGCCTGGCCGAATTACTTGATGCCTTGATTTGGCGCCATGAAAATACTGACGAGAAAGAATTTATTACTGCATTAGCTTCTCTGAGAGAGCAAATTAACCAGCTGGATGATGAATTGATGACAATTTTAGGGCAGCGTATGAAAATTGCTGATAAAATTGGTGAATACAAAAAGAATAATAATATCATCATTTTACAAACCAGCCGGTGGAATGAAATTTTGGAAAAAGCCTACCAAAAAGGAGATAAGCTTGGTTTGAGCAAGGAATTTATTACTAAGTATTTTGATGCTATACATTTAGAAAGTATCGGTCATCAAAATAACGTGATGAATAGTTAAATTAAACCACAGTTTAACAGCGATTGATATGACTAAAATTGAAAATTTTTTTTCCGATAAAATGGTAACCTGCTATTTTGATGTATCCTTTTCTTATTTAGATGAATTGCTTGAAAGGGAAGACACTATTCTAATCACTGATGAAAATGTATTTCAACAGCATCGGCAAAAGTTTGATGACTGGAAAACTATTGTTATAAAGGGGGGAGAAGAACATAAACAGCAGGCAACAGCTGATTTTATTATAAATCATTTGATTGAGCTGGAAGCAGACCGTAAAACTTTTATTGTTGGAGTTGGAGGTGGTGTAGTTACTGATATGGCAGGGTATGCAGCCAGTGTATATATGAGGGGGTTGAAATTTGGTTTTGTACCCACAACTATTTTAGCAATGGTAGATGCTGCAATTGGTGGTAAAAATGGGGTGGATGTTGGGGTATATAAAAATTTGGTTGGCCTTATAAAACAACCTGAATTTATATTATTTGATTATTCATTACTGCAAACTTTGCCACAGGCACAATGGATAAATGGGTTTGCAGAAGTTATCAAACATGCCTGTATTAAAGATGCTTTATTGTTTTCTACACTGGAAAAATATTCACTGGTTGATTTCCAAAAAGACATTTCGCTTCTGGCAGAATTAATTGAAATAAATGTAAATATTAAAACAGCTATTGTGGTTATTGATGAATTTGAGCAGGGAGATAGAAAGTTGCTGAATTTTGGACATACCATTGGGCATGCCATCGAAAATCTTCATCATTTACTGCATGGCCATGCAGTAAGTATTGGAATGGTTGCAGCCTGTAATTTATCTGAACAAATTAATAATTTTCATTTTGATGAAGCTGCCCGAATTGTAAAACTACTGGCTAAATATCATTTGCCTGTTGATATTGAAACAGAGTACGAAAAGGTATTTGATATTTTGAGAATGGATAAAAAAAGGTCAAAAAACGAAGTGAGTTTTATACTGCTTAATAAAATTGGCGAAGCAACAATTAAATCAGTAAAGCTGGAAGATCTACACAAGCATCTAAAAGAAATTTTATAGTGAGAGTTTTAATAAAACCTTCAGGAATAAGCGGAATCTTAACTGCTCCAACCAGTAAAAGTTCCATGCAGAGGGCTTGCGCTGCTGCATTGCTTTATTCAGGAAAAACAACCATTTTTAATCCGGGGAATAGTAACGATGATTTAGCTGCACTGGATATTATACAAAAATTAGGTGCTTCTGTTTTATCACAGGAAGAAGGAAGCCTGGTAATAAGTTGTAACAATAATTTCATTACTGGTATTAGGGATATTAATTGCGGTGAAAGTGGTTTATCAATCCGTATGTTTACACCCATTGCTGCCTTAAGTAATCAGCCAATCATCATTAATGGCGAAGGTAGTTTGCTTAAACGCCCTATGAATTTTTTTGATGAAATATTTCCGCAACTGGGTATAAGTGTTGAATCAAAAAATGGGATGCTTCCTTTAAAAATAAAAGGCCCGTTACAACCAAAGGATATTACCATTGATGGTTCATTAAGTTCTCAATTTTTAACAGGGTTGTTATTTGCATTTGCAAAAGCAGCAACTCAAATTGTAACTATCACAGTAAATAATTTAAAAAGTAAACCCTATATTGATTTGACTTTACAGGTATTGAAACATTTTGGCTTTAATGTGGAGAACAACAGTTATGAATCCTTCACCATCAAACCAATTAACCATTTAGCCAATCAATCAATTAACTACACGGTGGAAGGTGATTGGAGCGGTGCAGCTTTCTTATTGGTAGCTGGTGCAGTGGCTGGCAAAGTAGTTGTAAAAGGATTAGATGTGTTCTCCACACAGGCAGATAAAACAATTTTAAAGGCACTCATTGATTGCGGTGCAAATATTTCTATTGAAGAAAAACAGATTATTGTTGCACCATCTTTAAGAAATGAGGGTAAACCTTTTCACTTTAATGCAACGGATTGCCCGGATTTATTTCCTCCATTAGTTGCTTTGGCAGCATATTGCAAAGGTACAAGTGTTATTGAAGGAGTTAGCAGGTTGGCTCATAAAGAAAGTGACAGGGCATTAACTTTACAGCAGGAGTTTGCAAAAATGGGAGTGGAGATTATTTTACAGGGTGATTTAATGATGGTGAAAGGAGGAGAAGGATTAAAAGGTGCCACAGTTCATTCACGGCATGATCACCGGATTGCTATGGCATGTGCAGTTGCCGCATTAAAAGCAAATGGGAAAACAATAATTGAAGAAGCTGAAGCAATTAATAAATCTTACCCTGATTTTTATAAGCATTTGCAAATACTGAATGCTGATGTATCTTTAATTAATTAAAAATATTTCGATGAATTCTTTTGGAAGAATATTCAGGGTACACATTTTTGGAGAATCGCATGGTGATTGTGCAGGAATAACTATTGATGGCTGTCCGGCTGGTTTGGAATTATCTGTTGAAGATTTTTTTATTGATATTGAAAGAAGAAAAGGCGGTACTAAAGGTACAACACCACGTAAAGAAGATGATATTCCTAAAATAATTACTGGCTGGTTTAATGGTAAAACTACAGGAGCACCACTAACAATTTTATTTGAAAATAAAAATACCAGGAGTGGAGATTATGAAAAGCAGCGGGCTTTCCCCAGGCCTGGTCATGCAGATTTTACAGCACATAAAAAATTCGGGGGTAACGAAGATTTTAGAGGAAGTGGACATTTTAGCGGCAGGCTTACTGTGTCATTAGTAGCTGCAGGAGTTGTGGCTAAAAAGCTATTAAATCAAATTAAAGTCGAATCTACTCTTTTAGAAATTGGGGGAGAAATTGATTTGGATAAAGGACTGCAAAAAGCCATTGATGCAAAAGATAGCATTGGTGGCATTGTAGAATGCAGGGTTAATAATTTACCTGTAGGTTTAGGCGAACCATTTTTTGATTCTGTGGAATCTGTAATTAGCCACGCAGTGTTTGCTATACCGGCTGTTAGGGGAATTGAATTTGGAACAGGATTTACTGCGGCCAAAATGTTTGGCAGCAAACATAATGACGCCATTGCAGATGAATCCGGTAAAACGCTAACCAATCATGCAGGGGGTGTTGTTGGCGGCATAACCAACGGTAATGAATTTGTTTTCCGTATTGCCATAAAACCAACTTCATCTACCCCAAAAGAACAGGAGTCTTTAAATTGGGAAACCAATAGTGTAGAAAATTTTTCAATTAAAGGAAGGCATGACTTGTGTATTGCTTTGCGTGTGCCTGTAGTACTGGAAGCTATAACTGCTTTTGTACTTACTGATTTAATGATGCTGGAAAATCATATAAAACGAATAATCCTTTAGTCCAATAAGCGACGGTGATAATTAATTTGCCCTAAATGGTAGCTCAGATGTGTTGTAAGATGGATTAACATAAAATCTGTTTTTAGTGGCTTACCAAAAACTTCAACTGGAAATTTTTTTTCTAAATCTTCCGGAGATAATTTAGTAAGAGTGGTTTTTACTGTAAGGATGCAATTCTTAATATTAGTTACCAGGTCTGCCCGTAATATATTTTTTAAAGTAAATTCATCTTCACGATATCTAACATAACCGGAATGCCCAAGGGTAGCGCCAATAAAATGGTTAAGATTGCCTGTTAAATGCAACGTTAAGTTTCCTGCAGAATTGCTGATTCCTTCTTTCAGCAACCATAAATTAGCTTCATCTTTATAAAGATTTATTTCTTTAATTAATTTAGTAAGGTCTCTTTCAAAAATTTCAATTAAACTTTCTTTAATCATTTGTG
>JAYSTT010000597.1:0-2265 GCA_043719495.1 Ferruginibacter sp.
TTTATATTTTGGCATGGCTGTAAGTTATATACAGGGATTGCATTTATTACAAACAGCTTCCGATACTTATAAATATGAAATTAACATGGCAGAAGTGGCTCGTATATGGAAAGGCGGTTGCATCATCCGTTCTGTTATGCTCAACGATATTCGCAAGGCTTATGTAAATAGTCCAGCTTTAAAAAACCTATTACTCAATAAGACATTTTATTCTCTTTTAGAAGAAAAAAGAAATGCATTAGTAACTGCATTAAAAATAGGAATGGATAATAAAATTGGCATGCCGGTATTAAGCAGCAGCCTTAATTATTTTGATATGTTCAGCACCGTAAGATCGGGTTCTAATTTAATACAGGCACAAAGAGATTTTTTTGGCGCACATACTTATGAGCGGATTGATAAAGAAGGAAATTTTCATACCAACTGGAATTAATTTTCAACACATTTATTTATAACAATGGCAAAACACAATAGCATTGCACTACCAGCCGCGATAGTAATTTTTGGCGGCACCGGCGATTTAACCAAGCGCAAACTAATACCGGCTTTGTATAATCTTTTTTTAAGCAAACATCTGCCTGAAAAATTTACCATTTTATTACTGGGTCGTAATGAGGATAAGGACGAGCAATTTAAAAAAGATCTTTTTGACGGCATTGCTGCATTTTCCCGAAACGGAAAACCTGATGATAACAACTGGAAAATTTTCAGTAGTACTATTTTTTATCAGCAAGGAAATTTTTTAGACAACAGCACTTTTGTTACACTGAAAGAACGTTTAGATGCCTTCGATAAAAAAAATAAACAACGTTGCATGCGTACTTTTTACCTTGCTATTGCTCCGCAGTTTATTGAAGCCTCTGCTGAAGGTTTGTATAAAAACAAGATCTGCAACCAGGTTAAACTTGATAGAATCGTTGTTGAAAAACCTTTCGGCACTGATTTAGCCACTGCACAAAAGCTAAATACTTTTTTACAAAAACGTTTTTCTGAAAAACAGATCTTCCGCATCGATCATTATTTAGGAAAAGAAACGGTACAGAACATTATGGCTTTTCGTTTTGCCAATACCATATTTTCCCCTGTGTGGAATAATAAATATATTGATCATGTAGAGATATCACTTTCCGAACAGGTTAGTATTGGCAAACGTGGCGGTTATTATGATGGCAGTGGTGCATTAAGGGATATGATTCAAAATCATTTGTTGCAATTACTTTGTGTAGTAGCTATGGAATGCCCAGGTAAATATGATGAAGCCAGTATTCGCAATGCCAAAGCAGCCGTACTAAAAAAGATAAAACCTTACACCGAAGCTGAAGTGTTTAAAAATATCGTTAGGGCCCAATACACCAGCGGAACAATTAATGAACAGCCACAGCAAGGTTATTTACAGGAAGAAAATATTGCACCCAATTCCACTACCGAAACTTTTATTGCAGGTAAGTTCTTTATTAATAATGCAAGATGGAAAGGTGTACCATTTTTTCTTGCTACAGGAAAATCTTTGCCTAAACAGGCATCGGTAATTATGCTACAGTTTAAAGATTCTCCTTATAAAATTTTTAAAGATGATATTGTACCTAACCGACTTTTAATAAGCCTTCAACCGGAACAGGAGATCAGTTTATTATTTGAAAGTAAAGTGCCTGGTGTACAAATGAAATTGAAACCGGTGGAAATGGATTTTACTTATAAAGAATCTTACACAGAAGCAACACCTGAAGCTTATGAAACTTTGCTGCTGGATATTTTAGATGGCGATGCAACCTTATTTATGCGTAGCGACCAGGTGGAAGCTGCATGGAAAGTGGTAATGCCTATCATCAACGCCTGGAAAAAGAATCCTAAAAAACAATTGTTGAAATATGCAGCAGGAACATGGGGACCAACTGCTGCCACCAACTTATTGAAACCTTATGCAAAGAACTGGGTTGTGTTACCTGCAACAAAGAAATAATGCTTTGATAAACTCAGCATGACAAATGCGGTGCGATAAATTCTACAAGATAATACATCATTCAATATGCCAACAGCAACAACTATAAAAACAGTATGGCCCGATGCAGTAACATTGAGCCATGCCGTTGCTAATTTAATTGTAACAGAAAGTAATAAAGCGGTGCGGCAAAAAGGCTATTTCACTATTGCATTATCCGGTGGCAGTACACCAAAATTATTATTTGAGTTACTGGCACAAGCTCCTTATAAAAATAATATATCCTGGAAAAAAGTAATTATTGCTTTTGGTGATGAACGTTTTGT
>JAYSTT010000598.1:0-2264 GCA_043719495.1 Ferruginibacter sp.
CAATTTTTTTTGCTGCCTCTTTGCGTTCAGTTATATCTTCTATAGAAAGCAGAATTAATTTTTCTTCTTTTTTTTCTCTTGTTAATTCCAGGGCATTTATAACAATTATGCGTTCGCCAATAGATAAAAAGCTATGGATTACTTCAAAATCGGTTATTTGTTTTTTTTGTGGTAAAATCTCTTCCAGTAAAGTACGCAGCTCAGGAATATTCCATTGCCGGTTGCCCAGGTCGTAAATTAATATCCCTTCTGTTTCCTGTTCGTTTACTTTAAATGTTTTATAAAAAGCTTTGTTGGCCGTTTTTACCCGCAGGTTTTTATCTAATACCAGCAAAGGTTGATACAGCGTGGCCACAATAGATTCGGAATAATTTCTTGCATCTGTTACCTGCTCGTTCAGACTAATTAGTTCATGGTTTAAAACAGTTAATTCTTCGTTGGTGCTTTGTAACTCTTCTTTACTGGTCTCCAGCTCTTCGTTCAGGCTTTGTAATTCTTCGCTGCCACTCAACAATTCTTCATTGGCACTTTGCAGTTCTTCATTGCTTGCTTCCTGGTCTTCGGTAATGCTCCGCATATCTTCACGGGCCTGCGCCAGATCCTGCTCTAACAGTTGTATTTGAATATCTTTTTCTTCTTTTTTTGTTTTAGCCGAAACTTTTTTCCTGGTAGTTATTACCGATCCATCGGTATCGTTTAAATTATTGTCGTGAAAAAGTATAAGGTAATAAGGATCCAGCGTATTAGGCAGTGGAACTGCTTCTATAGAAATATGCAGCAGGCTGCCATTTACACTCAGTGGTATATTTTCTTTTATAACCGGTACCTTTTCATTTTTTGCCTTATGTAAAATATTGCGCAACTCAAAACCCAAACCGTTCTTTGCCATCATCAATAAATTATGGCTGGGTTTGCCGGGGGCCTGTTCTAAATAGTTTGCGGTGTTGCCTCTAAAATGCACAATGTCCATCGCTTCATTTACCACCACACCCGCCGGGGTGTATTTAGTGAGCAAAATATCATCGGCTGTTTTTTGAAAGTCGGTGCGGTTCCGATAGCTATCGGAATCGTTTTTAGAACTTTCGGGCAGGCGGGTTAAAATTTGTTCACTTCGCTGGCTGGTTACCTGCATAAACCTGCCCGGCACATCTTTACGGGTATATAATTTATCGGTTTTGGAGGCTGAAGTAAAAAGATCGGGTACACCTCCGGTGGTTTCTGATTTACCCAGCAATAAAAAACCTTTGGGGTTTAGTGCATAATGAAAAGTAGTTAATGCCTTTTTTTGCAAATAAGGCTCCATATAAATTAGCACATTGCGGCAGCTTATACAATCCATCTTACCAAAAGGAGGGTCTTTTAAAAAATTGTGGTGGGCAAATATACACATATCCCTTATGCTTTTATTTACCTGGTAACCCCCGTTGTTTTTTACAAAATATTCTTTCAGGCGCTCTGGCGACACGCTATCTAATTCAGTTTTTTCATAAATGCCGGTACGGGCTTTTACAATGGCAGGTTCGCTGAGGTCGGTGCCAAAAATCTGTATTCTTTCATGGTCATCGCCCAAAAATTCTTTAAAGCAAATTGCAAACGAGTAAGCTTCCTGGCCGGTACTGCAACCTGCCACCCATATCCGTGTTATTTCGCCGGGTATTTTATTTTTTAAAATTGTTGGAAAAACGTTGTCGCATAAATTCTCAAAGGTTTTTTTGTCACGAAAAAAGGATGTTACGGGTATCAGCATATCCTGGTACAGCATATCCTGCTCCGGGTTACTTCCTCTTAAAAATTTCAGATAGTCGGCAGGGTCTTCTTTTTTATTTACCAGCATCCTGCGTAGTATTCTGCGGCGCACGGTAGTTTGTTTGTAATACGTAAAGTCTACGCCTTTGCGTACGCGTAGCAACGAAAGGATTTGTCTAAAAACATCTTCATCCTGCTTAGGGATGTTTTGCAATTCCTCATCACTAAGTATTGTTTTGCTGGTTACTTCTAATAATTTTTTCGGTATGTCGCCAGGTGGCAAAATAAAATCTACTACTCCTGCCTCTACTGCACTATGGGGCATACCTTCATATTCTGCCGATGCTTCGTCCTGTGCAAAAGTAATGCCCCCATGTTCTTTAATGGCTTTTAAGCCCTGTGTGCCATCCGATGCAGTGCCGGATAATACCACGCCTATTGCATGCTCCTGGTGTACCTCTGCCAGCGATGTAAAAAAAAGATCAATGGGCAGGTTGCGTTCGGTATTATTTTTTGAC
>JAYSTT010000599.1:0-2258 GCA_043719495.1 Ferruginibacter sp.
ATCTAATTCTAAAAGATCGTCCTGCCACAACAAAACCTCGATAGGAGCCTGGCCCGCTTGGCTATGGATGATGCTGGTGGGCTATTATTGATGCCAACGTACAAGCATTTGCGAAGTTCGGACATTTGAAATACGTCTGCCTGGTTGTGATGATGAATTGAAAAACAATGATTAAAGTTACCGGGTATTTTTTTAGAATGAAGTCAGCCTAAAACAAATGAACCACATAGGTACATAGTTGAGATGCACTTCCAAATGCCCGAATTTTGCAAATGTATTGTTGGTTACAGTAATTCCAGTAGATGCTTCAATTCAAAAAGTCCTGTTACCCTAATCCTGTTCAACCTGAATACTGTTCCAATGGCCCATCGTTGCTGATGTCCGGCTAAGTTGCGGCGTCGGCCAAATACATTTCCGGCAACTAAAAGTACTGCAAATTTAAAAGATCATCCTGCCCTAACAACTACCCGAAAGAAGCCGGGCCTGCTGGGTTATAGATGATGCTGACGGGCTATTATTGTAACCAACGAACAGGGCTTTGCGATGGTTGGGAATTGACCAACTGTCCGCCCGGAACTGCTGCTTAGTAAAGGTATAAAAATGATGTTAAGAACTAATGCCCAATGTTGCTTGTCCTGCCCGAACCAAAGCTGGGATATGCACTGCTGCTGATTGTACGAACGTCAAGCCCAACTATTGCAAAACCCAATGTTGGCTGTAGGCTTATTCTTCTTCGTGTATCTTCCCATCATTGTCAACACGAAGCGTCAACCATTCATAACTTTTTGTCTGTACAGCTTTTTCGATACTTTTTTGAATTGAAAGATATTGTCCTGTTTTATTGTCTTTGTCAAGCAGTAAAATTTGTTTTATTGTATTGTCGCCAAAATTGCTATTCATTCCGTTAAACACAAGAAAATCTACAGGATGAAAAATTACTTTTGCGTCATTAGGATTTAGTTTTAGTGGCGAAAAAACTGGGTCAATTTTCTTTACAAGTTTGTCAGCACTTTTTCGTCCTGCTTCCCTTGCAAGAATTTTTGCAGCATCAATTTTTACTTGAAGTTTTTCTTCCATTAATTCAAGCCTTGTAATTTCTTTATCAATTTTTTCTTTCCAATCAATTGGTGGCTTTGTCCTTTGATAGAGTTTACAGTCGCTAAGTCTATGGATTTCTTCGCAGCAAGGGCTAACTGTAAATATTTGTCTTAAAGAAGAATAAAAATCAAGAACTTCTTTTTGCATATTTAGAATTTTTTGAAGTTTACTTTTTTATTGTTGATTACGGCTTTAATTTCTTTTTGCCGCTTATTTAATTTTGCATTTCCTGTTTTGATATCAATAAAGAAAATTTTATCAACTCGTCCTTTTTCGGCAAGCCCTTCAAATATTACATAGTCAATTGGGTCAAACAAAGAACGGCAGTCGTTGTGCTTAAATCTAAAAGAACCCATAGTTGGTGCAAGGCGTTCAAGTATAAAACCAATGTTAACTGAATGTGCACCACTTTCAGATTTTGTAGCACCAATATTTTTTAATCTTTTCAACCTTTCTTTAGTTGCCCTAATATCGTCCAACTGTTGCTGATAAATTTCAATAGCTTCCTCTGTGAAATTATCGTTGTCAAAAAGCTGCAATGTTTTAACTGCAACATCTTCGTTTGTGTTCGGACACTCCAAATAGAAATTACCTGCTTTTAAGGTTTTGATAATTTCTTGATGTTTAAAGTTTTTGTCTGCCATATTGTATTTTTATTCTTTTTCAATTATAGCCCAAAATGTATAGATTGTTTCATTCTCAATCCATCTTCCTTGCAGCATATATTTTTTATGATTACTGAAAAGTTCTGCAAAAACTTCTCCTTTATAACTTGGTTCTGTAGCCTCTGAAAAAGTACCATTAAATTTTGTGGCAGCGTCGTTTATTAAAAGATTAACGTCATAACTCCACTCTTCGCCGTCAGAACTTTTATGAGGGCAAACATAAAATTTAATCATATGCTCATCAACTATTACATTCTCTAATCTTGCGACTGTATGTGTAGTTGTGTCCTTTTTAGGTATGATTGCACCGATGTATGCAAAGTCATCAAGTACCCAATAAATTTTTCCTTTAAGTTGTTTTGTCATTGTCGTTGAGGTTGTCGTGAAAGCTTACAGCCAACGTTGGCGCTTTGTGCAGGTGTGGCATTAGTATTCCTTCCGCCCGTAACTGCTGCCCGGCTTTTTGCTAAAGATAAATAATAAGAACTATTGTTC
>JAYSTT010000600.1:0-2257 GCA_043719495.1 Ferruginibacter sp.
GATACTGGATGCTGGATGCTGGATACTGGATACTGGATGCTGGATACTGGATGCTGGTTTATCCTCCGTAGCTATAGCGTAGGAGGAATGCTGGATACTGGATGCTGGTTAATACTCCGTATCCGCCGCTGCGGAGTAGGAGGAATGCTGAATACTTAGAATTTGAAAAATCATTGTATGTCCGGAGATAATAAAAAATACACAGATTCAGGTATTGAGATAAAGAAAATCTATGACAGCGGGGACCTGCCAGAATCCAGTAACGGGCATCCAGGTAAATTCCCTTTTACAAGAGGAGTACAACCTGATATGTACCGCGGAAAATTATGGACCATGCGGCAATATGCCGGCTTTTCCACCGCCGAAGAAAGTAATAAAAGATATCATTATTTATTATCACAGGGTGTAAATGGCCTTAGCGTTGCATTTGATTTACCTACACAAATTGGTTACGACAGCGACCATCCTTTGGCAGATGGAGAAGTAGGAAAAGTGGGTGTTGCCATTGATAGTTTAGAAGATATGGAAACACTTTTTAAAGGAATTAATTTAGAAGAAGTTTCCAGTTCGATGACAATTAATGCAAGTGGTTTTATTTTACTGGCTTTTTATGTTGCACTTGCAAAAAAAAATGGATCCGATTTAAAAAAAATAACCGGCACTATACAAAACGATATTTTAAAAGAATATGCTGCAAGGGGCACTTACATTTATCCCCCCAAAGCATCTATGCGTATTATTACCGATATTTTTGAGTGGTGTGCAAAAGAAACCCCTAAATGGAATACCATTTCTATCTCGGGCTATCATATACGGGAAGCCGGCAGCACAGCCGTACAAGAAATTGCATTTACATTAAGCAATGGCAAAGCTTATGTAAAAGCCGCATTGGAAAAAGGACTGGACATAAATGTTTTTGGCAAACGCCTCTCCTTCTTTTTTAATGCACACAATAATTTATTTGAAGAAGTGGCCAAGTTTAGGGCTGCAAGGCGGATGTGGGCAATAATTATGAAAGATTTAGGCGCAACTGACCCAAAGGCCATGATGCTGCGTTTTCATACACAAACGGGTGGCAGTACTTTAACTGCACAGCAGCCCCACAATAATATCAGCCGGGTAACCATTCAAACCATTGCGGCTGTTTTAGGCGGCACACAATCGCTGCATACTAACGGCTACGATGAGGCATTAAGTTTGCCAACAGAAGAAGCTGCAAGAATTGCATTGCGTACCCAACAAATTGTAGCGTTTGAAAGCGGTATAACTGATACCGTTGATCCCTTGGCAGGAAGTTATTTTATAGAATCGCTTACCAATGAAGTAGAAACTGCAGCACTGCAATTAATAGAAAAGATTGATGCCATGGGTGGCAGTGTAAATGCTATTGAAGAAGGTTTTATGCAAAACGAAATTGCTAAAAGTGCTTACCAATACCAGCGAAATATTGAAAGCGGCCAAAAAATAATTGTAGGCGTAAATAAATTTCAGGTAGAAGAAAAAAACACTGCCCCTGTTTTTAAAATTGATGAAAGCATACAAAAAATACAAACAGATAAATTAAAAGCGCTAAGGCTAAAAAGGGATAATGCAAAAGTTATTGCCAGCTTAAAAACTATAAATGAAAATTGCATAAGTGGCGAAAACCTTATGCCTGCTGTTGTTGATGCAGTTGAAAATTATTGTACTTTGGGAGAGATTGCAGATGAACTTAGAAAAGTGTTTGGGGAATATAAATAAGAAATAACCAAAATTTAAAAACTGAAAACCAACATCATGATTAAAACAAAACTAATTGCAGCATTAATTTTATTTTTTAGTGTTACAACAATTTCAGCACAGGATATTTCAAAAATCATTGATGCTAAAGCTGTTGCCATCCAACCTAAAGTAGTGGAGTGGCGCAGGCATATCCACCAAAACCCCGAACTAAGCAACAGGGAATTTAAAACGGCAGCATATATTGCTGAGCATTTAAAAGGCCTGGGATTAGAAATACAAACAGGTGTTGCAAAAACCGGTGTGGTGGCTATTTTAAAAGGCGGCAAACCGGGTCCTTGTATTGCCTTGAGGGCAGATATAGATGCATTACCAGTTAAGGAAAGGGTTAATATCCCTTTTGCTTCAAAAGACAGTGCCGAATATTTAGGGCAAAAAGTACCCGTGATGCATGCCTGCGGCCACGATAGCCATATAGCAATACTGTTAGGTACAGCCGAAGTTTTATCATCAATGAAAAAAGATATTGCAGGCACAA
>JAYSTT010000007.1:0-11013 GCA_043719495.1 Ferruginibacter sp.
CTGTCCTAAAAGGACAGCCTCTTTTTAAGATTTCAAAATAAGTAATACTAGTTTTTTCCTATAGAATTGATATCTCTTTCCTGATTGTCAGGATTTCTAAGTTTACTTTTATTCTTACTGTATAAGAAATAAACCAGTAAACCAATGCCCATCCATATTCCTGCACTAAGTAAAGTAGTACCCCATAAGCTTATAATCATTGCAGTACAAACAATAATACCTAATATAGGCACTAGCGGCACCAAAGGAGTTTTAAAAGGGCGTTTTAAATCAGGGTCTGTTTTTCTTAAGATGATAACCCCAAAACAAACCAAAACAAACGCAAGTAAAGTACCTATGGAGGTTAAATCACCAGCAACACTTCCTGGAACAAATGCAGCAAACAAACCAACAAAAGCAAATAGAATCAGATTACTCTTATAAGGAGTACGGAATTTAGGATGTAATTGAGAAAATACTTTGGGTAATAAACCATCAGTTGACATGGTATAAAATACACGACTTTGACCCATTAACATTACTAATATTACTGATGAAAAGCCAGCAAGAATACCCACTGTAATTAAATTGGCCAGCCATTTATATTCCACCATGTAAGTCTTTATAGCGTAAGCTACTGAAGCTTCTTTGCCTGATTTTACAAAATCGGTAAAAGGAGCTACTCCGGTTAATACCCATGAAAATAATATATACAAAACTGTACAAATAGCTAATGATCCAAGAATGCCAATCGGCATATCTCTTTTTGGATTTTTAGCTTCCTGTGCGGCAGTAGATACAGCGTCAAAACCAATAAAAGCAAAGAAAACTATTGCAGCACCTTTTAGTACACCGCCCCACCCATGATTAAAAAATCCGGCATAGGAATAGGGCTTTCCATCAGGCAATATTGCATCTGGCTGATTGGCCGGAATTAGATAGGGTGTATGATTTGAACTTTTAATATAACTCCAGCCTATAAAAATGAATAACAATACAATGGCTACCTTAACTATTACAATAATTGCATTTACAACTGCAGATTCCTGTGTTCCTTTTATCAGCAACATGGTAATAAGTGCTAAAATTAACAAGGCGGGAGCATTTATTATTCCATGCTGTAATACGCCACTTGCATTTAATGCAGATTCAAAAGGTGAATGGCACCATTCATAGGGTATTCGCCCCCCTATAAGGTTATTTAAAAACTCACTCCAGGCAATAGATACTGTTGCGGCACCAAGTGCATATTCTAAAATTAAAGACCAGCCAATAATCCACGCTACAAGTTCACCCATAGTAGCATATGCGTACGTATACGCACTACCTGCAATAGGAATTATGGATGCAAATTCCGCATAGCATAAACCTGCAAATGCACAGCCGATAGCTGCAATAATAAATGAGATGGTAACAGCGGATCCGGCATGGCCACCTGCAGCTGCGGCTGTTCTTACAAATAAACCGGCTCCAATAATAGCTCCAATTCCCAAAGCAATAAGGCTGCCGGCACCAAGCGTTCTTTTAAGGCCTTTTTCAGAATCATCAGCATCGGCCATTAATAAACTGAGTGGTTTTTTAACAAATAAACTCATATAGTTAGTTGGTTTTAGTGAAGAATAGACTGGAAAAATAAGCAATTAAATTATAAAAACGCCATCAGCTACACTTTTTTATAAGCCGTTGGTGTTTAACAGGTTTTAATATTATATTGCGCTATTAAATATAATGCAATGGAAATATCACATCAACCAACAAAAAAAAGCAGACTAACGCTGTATATTCTAATTGCAATGGTATTGGGTATTGTGGCTGGGTATTATGTACATGAAAATTACGGGACAGATACTGTAAAAACCTTTTCTGATAATATAAAACTGCTTACCACTATTTTTCTCCGCATGGTGCAAATGATTATTGCTCCAATTGTTTTTGCCACTTTGGTGGTGGGCATTGCCAAATTAGGGGATATGAAAACCGTAGGCAGGGTTGGCGGCAAAGCCATGCTTTGGTTTATTACGGCATCTTTAGTTTCGCTGGGGTTGGGTTTAATTTTAGTAAATATTTTTAAGCCGGGTGTTGGGGCTGACATTAATAATACCGACATGGCTGCGGTAAGTGATTTGCTTGAAAAATCAAAAGGGTTTTCTTTAGCAAAATTTGTGGAGCATGTGGTACCACGAAGTGTGGTGGAAGCAATGGCCACCAACGAAATTTTACAACTAGTGGTGTTCTCTGTTTTTTTTTGGCATTGCACTAACAGCAATTGGTAAAAAAGGGGAACCAATTATTAATGCATTAGACTCTTTGGCGCATGTGGTTTTAAAAATGGTAAGTTATGTTATGTACCTGGCGCCTTTAGGTGTGTTTGGTGCAATGGCTGCAGCTATTGCTAAAAACGGTTTAGGTATTTTAGTAACATTTGGAAAATATATTGGAGAGTTTTATTTAGGGCTTGCCCTGCTTTGGGGACTATTGTTATTAATAGGGTATCTTATTTTAAAAAACAGGCTGCCTGTTTTATTGAGAAGAATCAGCACTCCCATGTCAATTGCTTTTAGTACCGCCAGCAGTGAGGCAGTATATCCCAAACTGGTGGAAGAAATGGAACGATTTGGATGTAACAATAAAATCGTAAGTTTTGTTTTGCCACTCGGTTATTCTTTTAACTTAGATGGCAGTATGATGTATATGACATTTGCCAGTATGTTCATTGCACAGGCTTTTAATATTACTTCAATAACCGGTGATGTTGGGCAGCAAATAATAATGTTATTGGTATTTTTAGTAACCAGCAAAGGCATTGCAGGCGTACCAAGGGCTTCATTGGTGGTGGTTTTAGCAACAGGTACCATGTTTGGTTTACCACCGGAAGGGGTAGGTTTAATTTTAGCCATTGATGTATTTTGCGATATGGGTAGAACAATGACCAATGTTTTAGGAAACGCATTGGCTACCGCAGCAGTAAGTAAATGGGAAGGGCAATTGGAACATACGTAACTATAATTTATAAAATAATTTGAATGTTAGATTTTATTTTTTTAGATTTTCACTGGACACAATTATTACAGCCTCAATGGTATATTGAAAATGGAGGACTATGGTTATTGCTTATAGTAGTTTTTGCCGAAACAGGATTGTTTGCAGGATTTTTTTTACCGGGCGATTCTTTATTATTTGTAGCAGGTATATATGCTCATGAAATAAAAACCGATAATGGTATTGAATCAGGCTTGGGTTACCAGTTTTTAAAATTATTTGGTTTAAGTAACAATCACAGTTACTGGTTAGATCTTTTTGTGTTGGTGGGGTTAATTTCTATTGCAGGAATATTGGGAAATGCATTGGGGTATTGGTTTGGTAAAAAATTCGGGCATGGCATGTACAATTGGAATGACCGCTGGTTTTTTAAAAAACGCTATTTACATGAAGCGCATGATTTTTATGAAAAACATGGTGGTGGTGCAATAGTATTTGCAAGGTTTGTTCCCATCATTAGAACCTTTGCGCCGTTAATAGCCGGTATTGTAGATATGAATAAAGCCAAATTTTCATTTTATAATATTGTGGGTTGTATTGCCTGGGTAACATCTATGATTTTAAGCGGTTTCTTTTTACAAAAATGGATATTGTCTGCTTATAATTTTGATTTAAAGGAGCATCTTGAAGTTATTGTTATTGGCATCGTATTAGTAACTACAGCTCCAATCTTTATAAAATTATTTTTTGGAAAAAAGAAAAAGCATGACGATGCAGCTTCAAAAAAATAATCATTCTGTTTTTAATATTGCTGTTGTTGTAGCCGCTTTGGGTTACTTTGTAGATATTTACGATTTGCTATTATTTACTATTGTTAAAAAATCGAGCGTACTGGCTGTGGGGGCCACAAAGGCTACATTATTAGTGGATAGTACCAGGATCATCAACTGGCAAATGCTGGGCTTACTATTGGGAGGAATCATTTGGGGCGTATTGGGTGATAAAAAGGGGAGACTTTCTGTTTTATTTGGTTCCATTATTTTATATTCAGTAGCCAATTTTATCACTGGCTTTATTCAAACAGTTGATCAGTATGCAATGTGCAGGTTTGTTGCCGGGCTGGGGTTAGCGGGTGAGTTAGGTGCCGGTATAACATTGGTGAGTGAACTATTACCAAAAGATAAAAGAGGGATTGGGACTTCATTGGTAGCCGGTATTGGATTATTTGGTGCTGTAGCAGCATATTTTACTTATCAGTTAACTGACGAAAACTGGAGGCTATGTTATAAAATTGGTGGAGGACTTGGTATTCTTTTACTATTTCTTAGAATAAGTGTAGCTGAATCAGGAATGTTTAAAGAAGTAAAAAAATCAAACGTACAACGTGGTAATTTTTTAATGTTCTTCAATAATTCAAAACGATTTAAAAAATATCTCTTAGCCATCCTAATTGGATTACCCACCTGGTATGTAATTGGCATTTTGGTTAATCAAAGCGACAGATTTGGTGAAGCATTGTTTGGCAGCACCACAATAGACTCTGGCCGCTCCATAATGTTTGCTTATACAGCTATTGCAATTGGGGATATTTTAATTGGTTTTGTTAGTCAGTATTTTAAAAGCAGAAAAAAAGCATTGCTATTATTTTATTTGCTTTGTGTACTTTCCTTAATAATATTTTTCAGCAGTGTTAATAATTCCGATACAAGAATGTATATTATCTGCAGCCTGTTGGGTTTTAGTACTGGCTTCTGGGCAATTTTTGTAACTATGGGGGCCGAGCAATTTGGTACTAATCTCAGGGCAACAGCAGCAACTACAATTCCTAATATGGTAAGAGGTGCTTTGCCATTAATTAATTTGATGTTCCTTAATCTCTTTCAAAAAAATTGGGAATGGCCATTAATAAAAGCTGGTATTGTTACCGGCATAGTGGTACTTATAATTACATTCATTGCGTTTTATTTTACCGAAGAAACTTTTCATAAAGATCTTAATTACACCGAAGGCGAAGAAGTGATGCCTTAATAATAATTCAATCTGTGGCAAAAATTCTCATCATACGTTTTTCCTCCATCGGCGATATCATTTTAACCACGCCAGTAATCCGTTGCCTGCGCAAACAATTGCCTGATGCAGAAATACATTTCTTAACAAAGCAATCCTTTAAAACTATTGTTGCTTCCAATCCTTACATTGATAAGATACATACGCTTGGAGATAGCTTTGAATTGATGCTGCATGAATTAAATACAGAAGAGTATGATTATATTATAGATCTGCATCATAATCTTCGCACATTGCGTATAAAAAAATTTCTCAAAAAAGTAAAATCATTTTCGTTTAATAAATTGAATGTAGAAAAATTTTTTTACACCAATTTTAAAATTAATACGCTCCCCAAAAAACATATTGTTGAAAGGAATTTGGAAGCAGTTACTTCCCTGGGTGTTATAAACGATGGCTTGGGATTGGATTATTTTATTCCGGATAAGGATAATGTTAAACAGAAAGATTTACCTGCTTCGCATGTACTGGGATATATTGCCATTGTGATAGGTGCAGCCTTGGCTACTAAAAAATTACCCTTACATAAACTTAAAGAATTATGTGCTTCAATAAACCATCCAATTATTTTATTGGGAGATAAAGATGATTTTATAGATGGGAAAATAATTGCGGCCGCTGATGATATTAAAGTATACAATGCATGTGGCAAGTTTAATTTAAATGAATCGGCAGATTTATTACGCGGTGCAAAATTAGTTATAACTCACGATACAGGATTAATGCACATAGCAGCAGCTTTGCAAAAACCTATAATCTCTGTTTGGGGAAATACTGTTCCGGCTTTTGGCATGTATCCTTACTATGGAAAATTATCTGCACAACAATTTGATGTGGTGGAAATAAATAAACTCCGGTGCCGCCCCTGCAGTAAAATTGGATATGCCAAATGCCCAAAAAGACATTTTAAATGTATGGAGCTGATTGCTGTTAATGAAATTGTAAATTTGGTTAATCGAAGATTAAGCAGGTAATAAATGTTGTTGATTTGAGTTTTAATCAATACTCATGAAATATATTCTCCTCTCTTTTTTTTATTTTACATCTTTACCATGTTTTGCTCAGGTAGCTGCTATTATAAAATGGTCATCGCATTTACCGGAAGCAGGCAGTGATACTATTTATTATAATCCATCTAAAAAATTAACCTGGGGCGATTTTAAAGGCAAGCCCGGAGAACCTATAAATGCAAGTGCTTTAACAACTTCGGGTTTTGGCTATCAGTCCAGTGTCCAATACCTGAATGATAAAACAAATATTTTCATTTCCGTATACTGTTATTTTGGCAAAAATTCATCCTGGGTCAGAGCGGGTAAGGAATCGGCATATGCTTTAAATCATGAGCAACATCATTTTGATATTACTTATTTGGTAACTGATTTGTTTGTGAAGAAATTAAAAGCGATAAAATTTACTCGTAATAATTATAATATGCTGCTGGAACAAGCCTATGTTGAAAGTTATAATGAGCTTGAAAAAATGCAAAATGATTACGATGGTCAGACAAAAAACGGGCGGTTGAAAGAAATACAAAGCCAATGGAATGAAAAGTTAGAAAAGCACCTGCGCTTGTTATAAATTGGAATGTATAACAGGATTTATAAGAAGTTAGTGCAATGCATTTCAGGCTTAATTACCAGTTACTTTCTCATTACAAATTAACCACAAGTACAGGAATTTTTAACTCATGCCTTACTGCATTTACTGTTTCCCCATAAATAAAGTCTTTTAAACCGGAATGGCCATGTGCTCCAATCACCAGCATATCTGCTTTATTTTCATTTACAATTCTTGCAATTTCTTTTACCCTGTTTCTAAAACCAATTTTACCCTCTGCTTCAAAACCTCTTTCTTTTAATTGCTGAACATAAAACTCCATTTGTTCGGTATCTTTTATAGTTTCAAAGTCATCACTGTCTGGCCCTAATAATTTTGCAGAAGCGCTTTCAACAATATGCAATAATAGGTAACTGCTTTTTTCTTTTCCCTGGCCAATAGCATAGGCTAACAACTTTTCATCGTTAGTGGAGTAATCCAATGCCACAGCAATTTTACTGAAAGATGGTATTACCAGGTTTTGTATTGTATTTACGCCGGGGTGCATTTGAAAAGAAACTGTTTTTTTATTTTTTGTTAGTAGTGGATGAAGAATGATGTACAATAAAAGGGCAATAAAAAATATGCCAATCAATATTAAAATAATTTTGGCCAGTGTATTATCTCCCGCAAATACACCCGATGCCTCATTTATAAGCATTTTTAAGTTAAGAAAAATAAGTACTGATGCAATAGCCCATGCTGCTATTTGAACAATTGGTTTAATAGCAAATTTACCCATTGTTTTTTTATCACTTACAAAATGAATTAAAGGAATTATTGCAAATCCCAGTTGAAGGCTTAGTATAACCTGGCTTAGTACCAGTAAAGCATCAACATTATTTTCGCCATAAATTATTATTACAAATAGCGCAGGAATTATTGCTAACAACCTTGTAATTAATCTACGCAGCATAGGGTTAATGCGCAGGCTTAAGTAACCTTCCATTATTATTTGGCCGGCTAAAGTACCTGTAACAGTACTGCTTTGTCCCGCAGCAATTAAGGCAACTGCAAAAAGAATAGGAGCAGTATTTCCCAAAAATGCCGGTAATAAACGATGAGCCTCTTTTATTTCTGCAACATTAGAATTGCCAGTTTTAAAAAAAACTGTAGCAGCTAAAATTAGAATAGCTGCATTTACAAAAAAAGCTATGTTTAATGCAATCGTACTGTCAATACGATTAAACTTTAAAGCTTGCCTTATTCCTGCATCTGTTCTGTCTATTTTTCTTGTTTGTACCAGCGCAGAATGTAAATACAGATTATGTGGCATTACTGTTGCCCCGATAATTCCTATTGCAATATACAAGGCCTCTTCTGAAGGAAAACTGGGAATAAATCCTTTTACTACTTCGGCGAGAACAGGTTTTGCTAAAAGGATTTCAATTAAAAAGGCTATTGCTACAACCGCTACAAGGGCAATAATGAATGCTTCCATTTTACGCATACCCAATCTTTGGAGGTACAACAAAAGAAATGTATCAAGCACTGTTAATGAAACGCCCCATATTAGCGGCAGGCCTGATAATAATTGCAGCCCTATTGCCATGCCCAGCACTTCTGCCAGATCGCATGCTGCAATGGCAATTTCTGCCAAAAGCCAAAGTGCATAGTTCACCAGTTTGGGATAGGCTTCTCTGTTGGCCTGCGCTAAATCCCTTCTTCTTACAATCCCTAATCTTGCAGACAAACCCTGAAGTAATAATGCCATTAAATTGCTCATTAATAAAACCCAGACCAGGGAGTAACCAAATTTACTGCCACCGGCAAGGTCGGTAGCCCAATTTCCTGGATCCATATAGCCAACACTAACCAGGTATGCCGGCCCTAAAAAAGAAAAAATCTTTCTCCACCCCACTTTGTTTTTTGTGGTATCTATTGTTTCGTGTACTTCACTTAAAGATGCAGTGGTATGTTCCTTGTTAATCATAATGAACAAAAATATTTTTTGCTATCTGCTCACTAATAATGCAGGCTGGCTGTTTAAAAATTTTTATTTCTAATGAACCATCAAATTCAAAGTGCTTTAATAGTTTTATTGCTGTGCCAATTGAAATTGAATAATGCTTAAGCATTTCCAGCATTTGTGGCGATTGATTGGTTACTGAACTTACTACCGCAGTTTTATTAATTGCCAATGCACTGATATTTAACTGGTTTAATTTTGGGATCCTTCCATTACTGTCAGGGATGGGGTCACCATGTGGATCAAACAAAGGGCTACCCAGGAATTTTTGCAACCGCTCAATTAATTCGCTGCTGCTTATATGCTCCAGTTCTTCAGCAATATCATGCACTTTGTCCCACTCAAAGCCCAGTTTTTCTACCAAAAAATATTCCCATAATCGGTGCTTACGCACAACAGTTAAAGCTACTTTTTTCCCACTGTCGGTTAGTTTAAAGCCCTTGTACTTTTCGTACTGCAATATTTTTTTTGCAGATAATTTTTTAAGCATATCAGTTACTGAAGCCGCTTTGGTTTGCATTTCGGCAGCAAGGGCGTTAGTATTAACAATGCCGGCATCCTTTTGTAAATGATAAATGCTTTTGATGTAGTTTTCTTCGCTTACCGTAAAGTTCATGTTTTAAAAATATAAATTTAGACAAATCTAAAAATAAAATATGTACCAACCAAAAATTTAAATTGTGCAATAAAAGGTATTTCTGAATGTTTTTGTAATTTCATTTCTAAATCAAAAGAAGAATGAGGAAAAAAATCAGTTCAGGGTCGCCATGGGAAGATATAGTTGGATACAGCCGTGCTGTACGAGTGGGAAACATTATAGAAGTTGCCGGAACAACAGCTATGGACGGCGATAGGTTAGTTGGTAAGGGAGACATTTATTCTCAAACAGTTTTTGTGTTTAGAAAAATTGAAAAGGCATTAGTTGAAGCGGGGGCATCTTTAAATGATGTGGTAAGAACCAGAATGTTTGTAACTGATATTTCTCAATGGGAGGCGGTAGGTAAAGCGCATGGGGAATTTTTTGTAGCTATCAAGCCTGTTTCAACAATGATAGAAGTGAACAGGTTAATTAACGATGATTTATTAATAGAAATAGAAGTAACTGCAATAATTGAAAAATAAATACGAAATTAATGGCAACAGTAAATTTTGAGTTTAAAGCAAGGGCAAACGACCTTGATATTTTGCAAAAAAAATTAGCTACACTTAATCCGGAATATATTGGTGAGGATAACCAGGTAGATACTTATTTTAATGTTGCAACAGGCCGCTTGAAATTACGTGAGGGCAATATTGAGAACTCTTTAATTTATTATGAGCGGATAAATTCTGCTGCTGCAAAACAATCAAACATTCTGCTATATCAGCATGCTCCAGATAAAGCATTAAAAGATATTTTGATTAAAGTTAATGGCGTTAAAGTAGTAGTTGATAAAAAAAGAAAAATTTATTTTATAGATAATGTAAAATTTCATTTTGATTTAGTATTGGGGCTGGGGACATTTGTAGAGGTGGAAGCCATTGACAAAAACGGAACTATTGGAATTGATAAATTAAAAGAGCAATGTAATTTTTATTCTTCCTTCTTTAACATAGCCCCTTCAGATTATATAGCTTTTTCATACAGTGATTTGATGATAGAGGAGAGTAAAAGAATGGAATAATATTAAATTAAACAATTGCTGCAAACGATTGTTATTTTTCTTTATTTTTTATTAACAACAATAAGGTAAATGTGTATATTAAATAATGAAGCCGGGGGTACAATACGGGTTACCTTTCCATCTTTGAAGTATAAATACTTTAAATTATTGTAATTATAAGCTTGAATTTAGCCTTATAATAACTAAGGCCCGTTTTTAATCTTGAAAAATATTCTGTTTAGTAAATTCTATTGAAATAATAAAGACAGCAGTAATGCTGAAAGAATAAAAAATAATGGGTGTATCTTTTACACATTATTTTTTTAAAACTATCGGTTTTACTGAATTTGCGTTTATATTGCGTCCTCAAAAAGAAGTTAATAATGAGTTTTACAAATTTCAGTGTTCCTTACGCTATTAATGAAAATTACAAAAAACGTATTGCATATTTTTCTATGGAATTTGCTGTACACCAGCCTTTAAAAATTTATAGTGGGGGTTTAGGATTTTTAAGTGGCTCCCATATGCGAAGTGCCTATGAATTACGACAAAATTTAATTGGCGTAGGTATTTTATGGAAATATGGGTACTACGATCAGGCACGTAACCAGGATCAAACCCTGCAGGTGCAATGGAACGAAAAAATTTATAATTTTTTAGAAGATACCGGTATTAAATTCCAGATAGATATTCACGAGCATCCGGTTTGGGTGAAGGCATATTACTTAAATCCCGAGACTTTTAAAAGTGCCCCTTTGTTTTTATTAAGCACTGATTTAC
>JAYSTT010000061.1:0-1799 GCA_043719495.1 Ferruginibacter sp.
AGCCTGCATGTTCCATGTGCATGATAAACCTAATGGAATTGGAAAGACAGTTTGGTAGCCGTGTATTACATCCATACCAAATAATAAAGGAATTTTTAAGCGGCTTTCTTCCACCGCAATTTTTTGAACCGCTCTAATTTTTTCTACCCCTTTTATATTAAACAAGCCGCCTACTTTGCCTTGTTTTATTTTAACTGCAATATCTGAGTTGCCTGCCTGCCCAGTTACAATATCTCCAGAGCCGGGTAAATTTAGCTGACCGAGTTTTTCATCAAGCGTCATTTTTTTCATCAGCGCATCTACAAAAATTTTCATGTTAGCATTGGTTGTTTGCGCATTTAAAACTGTACTTGCAAATATTAAGATTGTTACAAAAATTGCTTTTAATTTATTCATAGTATTGTTATTTTTTGTTTGAAAACATCCACGGCATAAAATCATTTTCGGCAAATGTGCTATCTCAACTGCAGGAAAGTGGGAAAGTCGTTTTATTTTGTTTTTATTTTCTTCCATGATTTATTAAGATGGTTTTTTTTACTTCCTCCTACAGCCGACTCAATCGCAAAAGTTTTTGCCACAGAATGCACAGAAAAACAGAATGAAGAAACAATATAACTTGCAAACTTAATCAACCAATCAACCAATCAACCAATCAACTAATCAACCAATCAACTAATCAACCAATCAACCAATCAACCAATCAACCAATCAACCAACTTTAAAATCCAACCCCTTCAATCCTTTCTTCACTTCATTGCAACTCATAAATAACTTCCACAATAATCCTGTTCTATAATTTTCTATCATCACAATAATCGGACCTTGGTCTATTGCTAAATGACTTTTTGCATACCAGTTTTTTGTTTCATTAAATCCATCTACAAAACCATACTCACTCCAAATTTTATCGCCAAGGTCGTAATAAAAATGTTTTAAAGCTTTCATTGAATTCTCAGGTGTGTAGGGAAATGCTGAAAGCGCAGCTGTTGGTGCAATAGTACCGCCATCATTTTCGGGTGAGTATGCATCGTAGCCATTGTAAGTATCGCCTGCTGTAAGTCCCCAGCAGTCTTCGCTGTAGCCTTTAAACTTTTTTGGATTGGCTACACAGTAATCATAATTTATGAGAGTGTGGTTTTTATTTTGTTGCCAATAATCTGCGTAATTGTCTTTTAAATTTGTAGGGTTTAAACCTAAAAATGAATACTGCGAAAAAAACAATGGCCCACCATAATCAAAACCCAACGGCAATACATGACCATAAAATGTTTTACCGTTTTTAAAGAAATCACTTTGTGCCCAACCTTTGTGATAAACGCTTGCAGGCACCGGATATTTTTCGCCACTTGCAGCCAATACATACATTATTAAACATTCATTAAAACCTCGTACCGGAAAATTCATTGCCCAGCCATTGTTTGGACTCCAATGCCAGTATAAAACATTCTCACCGCCTTTTGTAAACCAGTTCCATTCCACATCGTTCCACAAACCATTTATGCGATTTCGCAATTCGCCTTCTACATTATTATTACCATTAAAATATTGGCGTGCGCATAAAAGACCTTGTAATAAATAGGAGGTTTCCACCAAATCTGCGCCGTCATCTTTTCTGCTGAAAGGAATTGTTTTACCAGTTGCACCATTTAACCAATGAGGAAACACGCCATGGTATGCATCTGCCTTGGCCAAAAATTTTACCATTTTCAATAAAAACTTTGCAGCGGTGTCTCTCATTATCCATTTTCTATTGGTAGCTACAATTACACTCATTACGCCAAAGCCTGTACCACCGGTTG
>JAYSTT010000601.1:0-5450 GCA_043719495.1 Ferruginibacter sp.
GGATTATAAACAGTTTGATATTGCGGCGGCAGAACAAAGCAAAACTATACAAATTGTACAGGGCATGCAGGAAATAAAACTGCATGGCTGCGAAAAACCCAAACGCTGGGAGTGGGAACGCCTGCAAGCAAAAACTTTTAAACTGGGGATGAAGGGTTTGGCGTTAAACCAATGGCAACAAACGGGTGCGTTCTTTATTAATGAAGGCAAAAATATTATTATAACTTTTTTAGCAGCGCAAGCCGTAATAAGCGGCGAAGGAGGAATGACATTGGGCAAAATGTTAGCCATTCAATATATTTTAGGGCAACTTAACAGCCCCATTGAGCAAATGATAAGTTTTGTCCAAAGCTGGCAATTAGCTAAAATAAGTTTAGATAGGTTAAACGAAATACATACATTAACAGATGAAGAACCAGCAGAAAAAATATTTAATAGAGAATTACCCACTGATAAAAAAATTGATTTAACAAAAATATCATTCACTTACCCGGGTGCAGGTAACGAAGCAGTTTTAAAAGATATTAATTTAACCATACCGCAAGGCAAAACAACTGCAATTGTTGGTACAAGTGGTAGTGGTAAAACCACCATGCTAAAATTATTACTTAAATTTTATGAAACTTATAAAGGCAATATAAAAGTTGGCGGCAATGATATTGCTAACTTAAGCCACAGGACCTGGCGGCAAAGTATTGGCGTGGTAATGCAGGAAAGTTTTATGTTTAGTGATAGCATAGCTGCAAATATTGCCGTAGGCGATGAAAATATTAATACTACAAAATTAAAAGAAGCAGCAAGCATTGCCAACGTTTTAGATTTTATTGAAAGCCTGCCGCTTGGCTTTAATACAAAAATTGGCGCAGAGGGCATTGGTATTAGTGCCGGGCAAAAACAGAGAATATTAATTGCAAGGGCTGTTTATAAAAATCCTGATTACATATTTTTTGATGAAGCAACTAACAGTTTAGATGCTAACAACGAAACAGTGATTATGAAAAACCTTGCAGCGTTTTTTAAACATAAAACTGTTATTGTAGTTGCACACCGTTTAAGCACTGTAAAAAATGCCGACCAAATTGTGGTTTTAAATAATGGCATCATTTCGGAAATGGGAACACATAATGAATTAACAAACCTGAAAGGCGAGTATTATACGTTGGTAAAAAATCAATTAGAATTAGGGGATTAATTATGCGTCACGACGGCTTTAAGCCGTCAGGTGCATTAAAAAAACAAAATGCCTGTAGAAAATAATAACGATATAAAACTACTATCCGGCGAGGTACAGGAAATTATTTCCAACAAGCCCAACTGGATTTTAAGGAATGGTATTTCTTTATTCTTTGTAATCATTGCCTGTTTAATTGCTTCAACTTTTTTTATCAGTTACCCAGATATTGTTATTGGAAGGGCAAAGTTAACTTCTGTAAACGCACCCAAAGAAGTAAAAACTAAAATAGAAGGCAAACTTATTAAGCTTATTGCCACAGAAGGAAAATTTGTGCAGCAAAATCAATTGCTTGGATTTATGGAAAGCCGTGCAAATCATAACGAAGTGATAATGCTTTCTGCCATTATTGATACTTTGCAAAATTTAATACAAAATAATTCAACAGAGAATATCCCTCAGTATTTATCGCAGCCATTTCAAAACTTAGGAGAAGTGCAACAGGCTTATCAAAGTTTTACGCAAAGTTTTATTCTATTTAATCAATATCTTTCATCGGGTTATTTTTTAAAAAAGAAAAAGATGTTGCAAAGTGATTTGGTTTATATGCAAAAGCTGCTCACTAATTTATTGCAGCAAAAAACAATGCAGCAGGAAGATGTAGTTTTGGCAAAAGAAACTTTTGATGCCAACAAATCTTTAAAAGACGATAAAGTAATATCGCCTTTAGATTACAGGAATGAAAAAAGTAAATACATTGGCAAAGCACTAACCATTCCACAAATTTCATCAGCCATCATCAATAACGAAAGCAACCAGCACGAAAAACAAAAAGAAATATTGCAGTTAGAAAATGATATTGCACAACAAAAAGGGATTTTTACACAATCGCTTAATACTTTAAAAGCGCAATTAGACGAATGGAAAAATAAATATTTATTAATTGCCTCTATAACTGGTAAAATTGCTTTCACCAGTTTTTTACAGGAAAATCAGCAGTTGCAAAACAATCAAACAGTTTGTTATATTAATCCGCAAAACACACAATATTTTGCAGAAGTATATATTCCTCAAAGTAACTTTGGTAAAATAAAACAAGGGCAAAAAGTATTATTAAAATTACCTGCTTATCCTTATCAGGAGTTTGGTGTTATTACAGGAAAATTGGATTTTATCTCAAGCATCGCAACTGATAGCGGTTATTTGGCAAAAGTGCTTTTACCCAATGGTTTGCAAACCAATTATAAAAAACAGGTTCATTATCACGAGGGCTTATCGGCATTGGCCGAAATTATTACAGAAGATTTAAAATTATCTGACAGGCTTTTAAATCAGCTAAAATCAGTAATAAAAAATAAATGAAAGTATAATTTATGTCAAAATCCCCTTCAACTTTTCTGGTACAGCAATTACTTTTTTAGCTTCATAATCATAACAAACCATTCCTGTTTTTGCCAATGCCAGTAAAATAATTTTGCCCTCTCTTTTTGTAGTAAGCCGGTAATACAATTCAAAACTTACTTTCGAAATTTCTGCAACGTAAATTATTACTTCAATAATATCGCCATAAAAAGACTCGTTTTTAAACTCCATTACCAAATCCGCCAGTATCAATCCTGTGCCTTCAATATTCAATTCGGTAAAGCCATACTGCTGCAGCCATTGCATTCTTGCTTCATGAATAATGGAAACAAACGAATCATTACCAAGGTGGTTACCATAATTTATATCTGTAATTCTTACCGGAACAGTAATAACTGCAATTTTACTTTTCGGTATTTCTAATTTTACTCTTGCCATTTTTATTTAAAGATAAGTTGAAATAAAAAAATAAGGCCCCACTCAAAAAGCGAAGCCATTATCTGTTTTGATATATAATGAATCGGGTAATCTTATTTTTTCTCTTCTAAAATTTCGCTCAGTGCAATAATATCCATAAAATTTGATACAGATGGGGCAACAGAATTATTGGTCATCTTATCTCTCCATGATGCAAATATTTTTTTCCATTTAGCACTTTCCTCAATAATGATATCCAGGTTTTCCTGTGTATCATTATTTTTACCTGTTAAATAACCAATTAAGTTAGAAAATTTAGAAGATACTTTTATAGCCTGTCCATCAGGGCCGGTAATGCTGATATAGGTATTGGGGGTATTCAGCAAGGCAATATCCATTGGAGTTTCTCCATTGGCATTTTGCAATTTTTCATTATGGATATTTTTTGGATTTTGTGCTAAATCCTCCACTTGATTACCTTTTACATAGGCATTAACATTTTGGGTTGTTGTTTTTTCTTTGCCCAAACTTAAAATAACATTTTCTTTTGCAGCATTTTTTCCCCGGGTATCAGCGGCAGGCAAAGTTGTTTTTTCTTTGTCGGCATTTGGAGTAACAGTTTGCTTACCAATAGGCATTACTGCAGCAGTTTGAGGCTCTACATCATTTTTTTTAATTGTGCTTAACCAAATGGTAGTTGCAATAATTGCGATAACAGAGGCTGCGGCTGCCATCCTAAAATAAATGGCCTTCCCGGTTTTCCTATTATTCAGGGGTATTATTTTTGATTCACTTTTATCTAATTCTTTACTGATATTTTTCCAGGTATTAACCGGAGCTTCTTCTTTATAATTATATATCCTTTCTGCAAAAGCAGGGGTCAATTGCTTTTCAGCTTTCTCCAGTTCATTAAAAATATTGCCTAAAACTTCTGCAGGCGGAGTTGTTTCGTAGGCAAGCATTTTTGTTTTAAGCTCCTTACTTATATTTTCATCTTCATTATCCAGTTCGTTGGCAATATTCATCCACACTCCCTCCGGGGGAGTTACCTGATGGCTGAGTATCTTATTTAACCAATTGCTGGGCATGTCTGTTTTAATTAAGGTCGGTTTTATTTTCGTTTAATTTATCTGCAACCATTTTCTTTAATATTCCTTTAGCCCTTGCTAATTGCGATTTACTGGTACCTTCACTTATTCCTAAAATATCTCCAATATCTTTATGAGAATAGCCTTCAATTACATACATGTTAAATACCTGCCTGTAGCCGGGGCTAAGCTCCTGAATCATTTTAGTAATGTCTTTTTCGGCAAGGTTATCTAATGCATTCCACGATGGGTCTTCCACAATTATTTCATTAGAGTCTGCTACGGATTGTTTTTTAACAGATTTTCTGAAATGCTCAATAGAGGTATTTACAAATATCCTTCGTATCCATCCTTCAAAAGATCCTTCTCCACGAAACTTCTCCAGGTTTTTAAAAATTTTCACAAATCCATCCTGTAAAAGATCCTGTGCATCATCTGCATCTTTACAATACCTAAGGCAAACGGCATACATTTTAGATGAAAAACGGTGGTAGAGCATTTCCTGCATCTTCCTGTCTTTGATTAAGCATCCATGTATTAAGTCGGTCTCAGGTATAATTTGGTTGCTTTCTGTGTTCAAAATAAGATAAATTTGGTTTAATAAAAGTCGGTTTGTTATTATGCCTGCTTACAGCTTAAAAATTCAACCAATTTCTCCATTGCCTTTTTACGGTGGCTGAATGCAGCTTTTTCTTCCATTGTCATTTCGGCAAAGGTTTTTAGGCTCCCATAGGGGATAAAGATGGAATCGTACCCAAAACCGTTGCTTCCTTTTTTATCATTACTGATAATTCCGGGGCAAATGCCTTCAAAAATATATTCTTTACCATTTAAAATAATTGAAATAATAGTTTTAAAACGGGCATTTCTATTGGTATGGTATTTTAAATTTTGTAATAATTTATCAATATTATTTTCAAAATTCCTTCCCTCACCTGCATAACGGGCACTTTTTACACCCGGCTCTCCATTTAATGCTTCTACTTCAAGCCCGGTATCTTCACTAAAGCAGTTTTTATGAGTTAGCGAATGAATTACACTTGATTTTTCCGAGGCATTAGCTTCTAAACTGTCATAAGGTTCAGGTATATCAATATCAATTCCTGCTTCTTTTAAAGTTTTAATTTTAAATCTGTTGCCCAGTACCAGCCTTATTTCATCCACTTTGTGCTGGTTATTGGTGGCAAAAATAAGTGTATCCATTTTTAAGAATTACATTTTAAATCAACCTTTAGAAAAAACCAGTTTAAGGCAATTCCACAGTTTAGTTTTTTCAGCTTTATCAGTTGCTATTAAATGTAAAGCCGGAGCTGAAAGATATACCTGGTTATTAAACTTTTGAATTTGATAAAGTGGAAACTGTAAAGGCAATTGAAGTTGTTCAGGTGTTACATCAAATAAAATGATTATTC
>JAYSTT010000602.1:0-2252 GCA_043719495.1 Ferruginibacter sp.
ACCCTACACCCCGTTTTTGGAGAACTGAATTTTGAAGAATGGGTTTTGCTGCATTATAAGCATGTGATGCATCATGCAAGGCAGTTTGGGTTGGGGTAAAAATCATTTTTTTTGATGGTTTAATACAAATTTTAGTATTACTGGTTTATTTTTAACTGCCTTTAAACAAATAATAATCAATTACTTACATATTGTTTGTCTCACTTGTGAAACAAACAATGCCATGCTTAATTTTAGCTTAATTTTACATTTATAAATAAATATGAAAGATTTAACTATTTCGCAGGTTGATAGGCAAAACATCCTAAATAATAGATATGCTATTGAAAAAATGCAGGAGTATTTAGGCTTAACTGGTATGCTTTTTAAAAACGAATATAAATTTACAATTCAGCAAGTAACACAATTTTATTCCAGCGACAGATCAACAATAAACAGATACCTGAATGAATATGAAGACGAGCTAAAACATAATGGATATGAAGTTTTGAAAGGGAAAAATTTGAAAGAATTTAAAGAGCAATTCGGCTACCTGTTGGAAGAAGGAAGTAAAGCCCCGCAGTTGGCTGTTTTAAACTTTAGAGCATTTATAAACCTTGGAATGTTATTGGCAGAAAGTGATAAGGCAAAAGCCTTACGAAGTGCTGTATTAGATATTGTAATAGATACTTTATATCAAAAATTTGGAGGTTCTGTAAAATATATAAACCAGCGTGACGAAGATTTTTTTAACGCAATAATAAAAGAGCCGCAATACAGAAAAGAATTTACATCTGCACTGCATAATTATTTAGAAATGGGGAATTATAAATATGCATATTATACAGACAAAATTTATACTTCCATATTTAAAGAAAATGCAAATGAGTACAAAAAAATATTACAATTAGGAGAGAATGAAAATGTAAGAGATACAATGTATGCAGACGTATTAAAATTAATAGCTTCTTTTGAAACAGGATTGGCACATGAGATGAAGAAAAAATCTTCAGAATACAATCGAAAACTATTGCCAGCAGAGTTAGATGCACTTATTAATGAATTTTCTTTACACCCTTTATATAAACCATTGGTTGAAGATGCCTGCATAAAAATGGCTTCAAGAGATTATGGCTTCAGAAAAGTTTTACACGAAAATCTCAGACACTATTTACGTAGTGTTCCACTGAGTGATTTCGAACGTTTTTTAGGGGGAAAAAGCAAATCACTTGAAGAGCGGATACAAGAAAATATAGAGGTGTTTGAAAGATTAAAAGACAGATAGGTATGTTTATTTATTTTGATATACGGCATGCAATACATGTTCATGATGATATTATTGAAAAATCCGGAGGAATTCATGGTATTTTGAATATTGGACTAATCGAAAGCGTTCTGGAGCATATTCAAAACGAATTATATTATCCCGAAATTGAAAATAAACTTACACATTTATTTTATGCAATTAATAAAAGCCATGCTTTTAATGATGGAAACAAACGCTCATCTATAGCCTTATCGGCCTATTTTTTAGAAATCAATGGCTGGGATTTTCTTGTGTCAAAATTTATAAAGAAAACAGAAAATATTGCTGTTGATATAGCAGATAATAGGATTGATAAGGACTTGCTTTTTGAAATAATTGTTTCAATACTTTATGAAGAAGATTATTCCGAAGAATTGAAACTGAAGATTATCGAATCACTTTCTTAACAATTTTGCAAATGAACAAACTCGAAAACTATGTAACCGGCAACTGGATAACCGGCGATGGCGACGGACAATTATTATACAACGCTGTAACCGGCGAAGCCATTGCAACAGCAACCACAAAAGGCCTCGACTTTAAACAGATTTTAGAATATGGCAGGGCTGTTGGCAATCCCGCACTCCGTAAAATGACTTTTCATGAACGAGGCAATTTGCTGAAAGCATTGGCCATGCATTTAAGAAACCATCTGGATAAATTTTACGCTATCAGTTATAAAACCGGTGCCACCAAAGCTGATAGCTGGGTAGATATTGAAGGGGGTATTGGAAATTTATTTGCCAATGCATCGCTACGCCGAAAATTATCTAACGAAACTTTTGTAGTTGATGGTGACAGCCATAACCTGAGCCCTAACAATACTTTCATGGGCACACATATACTGGTACCTAAAGAAGGAATCGTTATACATATCAACGCATTTAATTTTCCGGTGTGGGGCATGTTGGAAAAAATTGCCGTGAATTTACTGGCAGGAATGCCCTGTGTAGTTAAACCTGCAAGC
>JAYSTT010000603.1:0-5439 GCA_043719495.1 Ferruginibacter sp.
CCAAAATTGTTTCAGGTTGATAATATTGTACCATCCTGAATAACAACTGCGAAAATTTTTTGGGTTTTAAAGATGATTGTGCAATATTTTTTACAATTCGTTTATTGGTTTTAATAACTGATGAACCTGCACCAAAATCTTCTACTTCAATTATAGTATCATCATTCAGCATTACTTTTCTTCTTTGCTCAATAAGGGCATAACATTCATATTGTTTTTTATCATTCAATACATTTTTAATAAAATCAAATACAAAGGGCGAATGAATGCCGTGGCCTTTTCCGTTGGAAGCAGTAAAGTAATAGTGGAGGTATTTTTTTGCTAATTGGTAAGATGAATACAATGATTAAATATTTTAAAATAAAAGGGTTCTCTTTTGTTACTACATTACAATTCAGCTAATAAATACGACCCAGTAAATACGTCTATATTTTTGCCTTCTATACAAAATGCCGCTGAACGATAACCTTCTTTTTTAAAAATAATAGCCCAACCCTTGTATTTTTTATCAAGAGTTATTGAAAACCTACCATATTTATTTGACTTGCCAATTAGCTGATTATTTCCAAGGTATATTGCTACGTTTTCTAGGCCACCCAACCTGCTCCCAACATAAATTTCAACTACTAGTTTTCCTAAATATTTATCTTTTCGGGGTAATACATAAGAAATATTATTTTTTTTTGCGTATTCCTCTATAGGTTCTAATCCAATCTCTTTTCTTCTTTTGTTAACATTTGGCTCATTTAAAATTGGGGAAAAATGCCCTGGGTTTGTACCTAACAATTGGGAACCATAAATTTGAAATTTGCCCTGAGCCAAATTTGTTCTATCCACAAGTAATGCAAGTTGTTTAGGTGAAGCCTTCTTATCTTTTACTGCCTGTGTTAAAAGTGGTAAATAATTTAATTGTGTTTTTAAATCCCCATGTTGTATTGCTAAAAAAAGTGCATCATTTGCGTTTTGAGAAGTTTCCTCAACACCTAACCATCCGTATTTATCTATTATTTTTCCTACAATTTCTACGTTTACAGAATCATTTCTTAAAATCAAAGTATACATTTTAAAACCTTCAGGAGAATTATAATCCAACTTAGTTAGTAAAGTATCTAAATGGTATCGTAACTCGGTGTCAGTTTTAAAAACATTTTCTAAAACATTCACAATACTATCTTTATTAAAAACCAGATTTTGTGAATTTATATTTTGTTGTGCTAAGACAAGAAAAATAAAAAACCCTGGTATTTTTATGCTTTTCGTCATTTTTTCTCCCAAATTTGAAATGAATAATCATACGCATGTTTCGCATCAAAATCAAAATCTTCATTGGAGATTAACTTCCATTTATCTTCTTCAATGTCGGGGAAGTAAGCATCGGCATCGGGGAAATCTTTATGCACCCTGGTAAGATAAATCCTGTCGGCAATGTCCATGCTTTGCCAGTAAATTTCACCACCACCAATTACAAATATTTCTTTACAATTGGTTTCGGCTGCTTTTTTAAATGCCTCTTCCAAATCTTTGGCCACCATTACAGCTTCGGCTGTCCAATTGGGCTGACGAGTGATTACAATATTTATTCTGCCGGGTAAAGGTTTGTTTACACTTTCAAAAGTTTTGCGTCCCATAATTACAGGCATGCCCCAGGTTATGTTTTTAAAAAACTTTAAATCGTTGGGTAAATGCCAGAGTAGCTGATTGTCCTGGCCAATGGCGTAATTTTCTGCTGCGGCTGCAATGAGTGAAATCATAAGGCAACAAAAATAAGGATTCTGCGGAGAATGTTTTTGCCCGCAGATTACGCAGGGTGCATTTAAAATTGTCGTTTTGTCATTAAGCGGCTCTTTTAATCAACTGCACAACTTTATCCCATTGTCCATTCATTGTAAGTACTCTTAAGTTTAACATATTTTGTGCTCCTTTATTGCTCCATCTTTGCCCCGATTGTTTCATTCTTTTTTGCACTACTGTTCTGTGTGCTGATTCTATTGCGCCAGAACCTATGAGGCCTACTCCAATATTTTTATATGCTTTATAATCCATTCTATAAGCATTGCTGGTATAATAATTAATGAGTAACAAGGCTTCCTTACTTTCGCTATTTTGTTTTTTTATATTGTCTATCACATCCATCACTTTATTTTGCAATAGCAATTCCTTTTGTTCGCCTGTCCATTTTTTAAGTACCGCTTCATCTGTAAAAACAGTGTTTGCAAACTGATGCAGGTGTTCACAAACATGATAGTAATCCAATATTGATACCGCTTCGGGAAAGGCATCTTCAATCCAGTTTTTTATCCATGTTCCTCCATCAGAAATAAATACTAACCGCTTACCCAACCTCCCATACGATTCTATTAATGTATCCATCTGTTTAGTGAAGTCTTTACTATTTCCTAAATGGGCTACATATTGCGAATACCTTATCCAGCTTGATTTTCCATTGGGGTCAATACAAGAACCACTCGTAAACATCCTGCCCACTTTCACTTCCTTCCAACCATCATTACGGGTTAGCAACATAGAGCCGTCTGCTTCTACATACAGCACCTCTTCTTTCTTCACTGGCTCCAAAGAGCGACAGACATTTACTTCTTTTTCGGCTGCTTTGCCGTAACAATCTGTCACCAGGTAAACCTGCGATGCACTCACTTCTATATCTATAAATTTTTCCAGTATCACATTGCATCTTTCGTAGCAGTCCAGTTGACCTGCATACACAAGCAACTCCTGTAAATGGGGGCTTATTTGAAAACCATTGGCTCCTTCACTAAAGCAATGCGTTTTATTTATACTGATTCGCCCAAATTTGGTAAGTGTTTTTTTTTACGCCTGTCGGCGGAAATAGCACTCAAATTACTTTCAAGTACTTCCCTGCCTAAGTCTCGCCATATCGATTCAAACTCTTTTTCGTAATCATAAAAATTATCAATTTTGTTTAAGGCTTGCAAGGATGCATAGCGCTTTTGGGCTAATGCAATGAATTTGGCTTCTGTCATGGATTGGTAGGTTGGTTTACCAAATTTAGCCTTTTTTTAATGCGACAATTTTAAATGCACCCGATTACGCAGATGTCGCAGAAAAGAAAACATTGTATTCGTCAGCGGTATCTGTGTAATCTGCGGGAACATTTAGTTTTTTAAAATTTTAAACTCCACACGCCTGTTAAACTGACGGCCTTCAGGGTTATCGGTACCATCAGTATTTGTATTGGCAGCAACAGGTTTTGTTTCACCATAACCTTTAGAAATAATCCTTGATCCCGCAATGCCTTTAGACAAAATATATTCCATTACCGATCTTGCCCTGTTATCGCTCAATGTCATGTTATAATCATCAGAACCTTTGCTGTCGGTGTGGGCACTCATTTCAATTTCTATATTAGGATATTCATTTAAGAACTTCACTACCCGGTCCAGTTCCACATAAGACTCGGGCCTTAAATTGTATTTATCAAAATCAAAGAACACATTGTTTAAACGGAACACCTGGCCAATTTCTATCGGCGCTAAATACAAATCTTTATGTATTTCTTTATACCCTGCTTTTATTAAAGAGTCTAAATTTAAATTTTCGGAAATGGCAAAAAATTTATCGGCCGATGCCCTGATACTATAATTTTTATCGTAAGGCAATACAATTTTAAATGAACCGTCTATCGGGCTGCTTACACCATTGCCTGCATCAGCTCCATCGGGTAAAGTCTGGTATATTAATGAAGCTGTTAATGGCTCTTTGGTTTTTGCATTATATACATTACCGCTAACCAATACAACAGGATTTGGTTTTTCTTTCTCCAATAATTTTACCCGTACTATATCACTGGCACCAAAAGCGCCATCACTGGAAGTGAGGTAAGCAAATTCTCCACCGGCATCCAAAGTAAAAAATGCTTCAGAACCTTCGGTGTTAATAGGCTTGCCCAAATTTACAGGGTCACTCCATTTTGTCCAGCTGTCATCTAAACGTTTACTCATCCAGATATCATTTTCGCCAATACCACCAGGCCTGTCGCTGCTGAAGTATAATGTAACGCCATCGGCTGCAATAAAAGGACTCATCTCATTATAATCGGGCAGATTAATTTTTTTACCTAAGCTTTTAGGAGCTGTCCAGATATCGTTGCCTTCTAAAAAAGAAACATATAAATCATTATCAAAACTTCCTTTTTTATCCGTCATATAAAACAACAATGTTTTGCCATCATGACCCATTGAAGCGCCAATTTGAGGCGTGGTGCTGAACTTACCAAAATTCCGGATCTTCAGCATTTCGGCGTTGGTCCAGCTATTATCGTTTCTTTTATGAATCATGCTTACGCCCATTCCCAAATATTGCCCGTCAATAAAAGAACCTTTTAATAAAATGGTATTTAAATCCGGAGAAATCCAATACACCGCATTGTATTGCGAAGCATTTACTTTAGCGCTTAAATGTTTTGCTTTGCTCCACTTACCCGAAGTATCACGTGTAGAATACCAAATATCCTGTGAGTTAGGCACTGTTTCGTATTGAATATTGGCGGGGTCATTTTGACGGATAAAAAATAACAAATTGCCATCGGCAGAAATAGTGGGCCGCATTTCGGGATGACCGGTATTAATTAATTCTCCTAAATTTTCTACTTTAATGATGGTAGTTTCTTTGATAACATTTTCTTTCTGTTCTTTCAGAGTTGTATCAACGGCAGGTTGAGCGGCACCGGTTAAAATGCAAAAATATAATACGAAAAAAGTAAAGGTTGTCTTCATAAGTTGGATTGAACTTATGTAACAACGAAAAATTGGGGGAAATAATGTGTGGGAATTGAAATAAAAAATACCGCAAACTCTCCAAGAACACAAAGGAAAATATTCCGTTGAATAATTATGTTTATACTGCATACCTTCTTAGTACTGTTGTAGCAAAAACACTTCTACACAGCAACTGGCGCTTTAATAGCAGGATGAGATTGATAATTCAGCAACTCAAAATCTTCAAATTTAAAACTAAAAATATCTTTTACTTCCGGATTAATTTTAATGGTGGGTAATGGAAATGCTGTACGGGTTAATTGCAAATTAGCCTGCTCAAAATGATTATTGTATAAATGCACATCGCCAAAACTGTGTACAAATTCGCCGGGTTGTAAACCACAAACCTGTGCAATCATCATGGTTAATAAAGCATAGGATGCGATATTAAAAGGCACGCCAAGGAAAACATCTGCAGAACGCTGGTACAATTGACAGGAGAGTTTGCGTTTGTTATCTCCCCCTTCGGGGGAGTTGGAGGGGGCTGTATAAAATTGAAAAAGGCAATGACAAGGCATTAATTTCATCTTTGGCAAATCGGCTACATTCCAGGCACTGATGATCATTCTCCTGCTGTCGGGGTTATTTTTTATTTGATGAATAAGATCTTTTACCTGGTCCACTTCCACGCCATCGGCACCCTGCC
>JAYSTT010000604.1:0-5404 GCA_043719495.1 Ferruginibacter sp.
TGCAGGGTGTTTGCACCACGATACCGTCAGGCTCATATAAAATGTTTTTACCTGCCCAAAGAAGAGTCTGTAAAATATTTTGATACCGCTTATGAAGATATAAGAAATGCTTTTTTATTTTACCTAAATAATTTAAATAATGGCCGGCCAATAATTATAGCATCACACAGCCAGGGTACCAAACATGCAGCAAGGTTATTAAAAGAGTTTTTTGAAGATAAACCACTTAAAAATAAATTAGTTTGTGCCTACATTATAGGTTTGCCTGTTCCAGACAATTATTTTACCTCGTTAAAACCTTGTAAAGATTCTACCTCAACCGGATGTTTTGTTAGTTGGCGAACTTATAAACGTGGATACACGGAACCTAATTTTGTTGCTAAGGAAAACTTTAAGGCTATTGTTATTAACCCTCTTACCTGGACATCTGATACAGCATTTATTCCTTCTTCAAAAAATAGGGGGGGTGTTTTATTAAAGTTCAATAAAATTATTCCCCATGTGGTTAATGCTAATATTCACCATAATATATTATGGACCAGTAAGCCCAATATTTTTGGAAAGATATTCTTTACCAAGAAAAATTATCATGTGGGTGATATTAACTTGTTTTACATGAACATCAGGCAAAATATAAAAACAAGGATTATGGCTTTTGGAAAACAATGAAATTTTAGTATGGGTGATATTAAATTAACTTGTGTTGGTAATAATTATAAACCATACTTTGCGCTTATCTCCATCATTCTATCAATTGGCCTTTTTGCAGCAAGGCGTAATTTTTCGTCCATAATAATTTCTGGCAATTCATATTTCATACACAAATACAATTTTTCCAAAGTGTTTAATTTCATGTGTGGACAATCATTACAGGCGCAACTATTATTTGGTGGGGCTGGTACAAAAGTTTTAAAAGGATTATTTTTTTGCATTTGATGCAAAATTCCAGTTTCTGTAACTACAATAAATTCTGTAGCAGCATCTTTTTGTGTAAACTTTAATAAACCAGTAGTACTGCCAATATAGTCGGCAATTGCTAAAACTGGTGCTTCACACTCGGGGTGTGCAATTACTTTTGCTTTAGGGTGGCGTATTTTTAATTTAGTTATTTTTTCTAAACTAAAAATTTCATGCACCATACAGGCTCCGTTCCATAGCAGCATATTTCTACCCGTCTGTTTGTTAATATAAGCCCCAAGGTTGCGGTCTGGTGCAAAAATGACAGGTTGGTCTACCGGTAAACTTTCTACTATTTTTTGGGCATTAGAAGAAGTACAAATAATATCGCTCAAAGCCTTTATACCCGCGGAGCAGTTTATGTAAGTAATAACTATATGGTCCGGATATTTATCCTTAAATAATTTAAATAATACCGGTGGTGCACTGTCACTTAAGGAACAACCTGCTTTTAAGTCGGGTAATAAAACCTTTTTAGAAGGGTTTAAAATTTTGGCAGTTTCTGCCATGAAGTGAACGCCGGCAAAAACAATAACAGCTGCTTCTGTTTTTTCTGCAGCTTGTGCAAGTCCTAAACTATCCCCAATAAAATCTGCAACATCCTGTATATCCGGCTCCTGATAATAATGTGCCAGGATGATAGCATTCTTTTCTTTTTTTAGAATTTCAATTTCCGCAAATAAATCTATTTCGGGGTTAATCGGAAAATCTAAAAATCCTATACTTTCTAAATGTAGTTTTGCACTGTTAATATCTGCCATAATATGTATTAATACTTATTATTTATATAATCACCTATTACTACTATGGGTGTTAATAAGTGTAAAAAAATTTTTTCCCCTTTGATGTAAAATTAAAACCTTTTACTTATCCACCCTCATTCACAGGTAATTAACATCTAAATAAAATTTTATATACAGTAAAAACCATTAATAATTCTTCATTAATTTTTTTTTATAATAAATTATAAACAACGGTTAATAAAAAATTAAGAGGAAAACTAAATTTAGTATAAATAAATAAACGCTGTTAATAATGCTGGTATAAATTGTAATCTTACAACATAATTTTTTTCATTTTTTTAAAGCTGGTAATTTTAACCCATTTTATAAAGACTTTTAACTTTAATAAACAGCTCTTATTAACAGAAAAACAGGTTTATTAACAACACTATGTTTAAAACCTAATTATTTTAAAATGTTGATAATTTATTTAACAGAAAGATAATAAGAGCCTAAAAACCCTGTCCTTACTCAATTTAGTGCATTTTTACTCTTAAAAATTAAGTGTTAATATCTGTTTTTCCCCTATTTTTGCCGTCCATTTTAATTACAGGAAAAATATGCAAGTAATACAGACAATCCGTGACAAAGGAGCTGCAATAGTAATTGCAGTTATAGCTTTAAGTTTAATTGGCTTTTTGTTAATGGATGCCAAATCTGGCAGTAATAATATTTCTAATTCTTTATCGAGTAATATAGGTAAAGTAAACGGAGAAGTAATTGAAAGAAGTGCGTTTGAAGAAAAAATAAAACAGGCAGAAGCGGCAGCATCTCAGCAGCAGTATGGAGGAAAACCAGAAGCGGGACAAATAAGAGAACAGGTTTGGAATTCTATAATTCAGCAAAATATAATTTTAGGTGAGGCAGAAAAAGCAGGACTGGGGTTTAGTGCCAAAGAATTAAATAGTTTATTTTTTAGTAACGATCAGGGAAATCCATTTTTACAGGCCAATGATTTTATTAATCCCCAAACCGGAAAACTTGATTCGGACAGGGTTAGTCAAAAACTTGTAGCGATGAAAAAGGCTAAAGGCGAAGAAGGCGATAGTTACAATAATATGGCTGAACAAATAAAAATGCAAACCGTTTATGGTAAATATGTTGCCTTGCTTAACGGAAGTGCATATTATCCTGGCTGGATGCAGGAAAAAGATAAATCAGAGAATAAAAATTTTGCAATTATTAATTATGTAGCTATACCTTATAATGTAATTAGCGATAGTACACTAAAAGTTTCTGATACAGACATTGAAACTTATGTAGCAAAACATAAAAGCCAATTTAAACAGGAAGAGGGCAGAATGATTTCATATGTTGCTTTTAGCCAGTTGCCCAATAAAGAAGACAGCGCCAAAACTAAAGAGCTGGTAAGTAATTTAAAAACATCCTTTAAAACAGACACAAATACTGCATCCTTTTTAGCCCGAAATGGTTCACTTGAAAACTTTAACCAGGATTATGTTTGGAAAAGCAAAATGCAAAGAACAAATAAGGACAGCATTTTGCTTTTGCCTAAGGGTGAGGTATATGGCCCATATGTGGAGGGTAAAAATTATACGCTTGCAAAAATGGTGGGTATAAAACAACAGGCAGATAGCGTAAGGTGTCGCCATATATTAATTAAAATAGCAGATTTAAAAAATGGTCAGATTGCCAACCAAATAAGACCTGACAGCACAGCACGCCGGTTAATTGACAGTATTGCAACCGCAGCTAAAAACGGGGCCGACTTTAATGCACTTGTATTAAAATATTCTGAAGACATGGGAAGTAAAGCCACAAAAGGAGAATATAGTTTTACTTATGATAATAATTTAGTTGACTCATTTTACAGAACAGTTTTTTATGAGCCTGTGGGTACAAAAAAGGTTGTATTGGGTGTGGATAATAGCACTTATGTTGGTTATCATTATATAGAGGTTTTAAACCAGTTTAAATTTGAACCGGCTTATCAAATTGCATATCTGTCAAAAGAAATTTATGCAAGCGAAAACACTATACAAGAAGCTAACAATAATGCTACTAAATTATCCGGTCAAAAAAACACCAAAGAGTTTGAAAGCTATGTTGCAAAAAACGGGTTGCAAAAAATTAGCGAACCCACTACAGTAAAAGAAAACGACTTTAGGGTTGGACAATTACGGGACGCAAGGCCAATGATAAAATGGGTGTTTAATGCAAAGCAGGGTGATGTAAGCGAGCCATTTAGTATTAATGATCAGTTTATTGTGGTTACAGTTGATAAAGTACAAAGCGAAGGAATACAAGATGCAAAAACTGCAAGACGTATGGTAGAAAATGTGGTAAGTAACCAAAAGAAAGCAGAAATTATCATTAAGAATCTGGGAAACAATCCAACACTGGAAAGCGCAGCAGCAAAATATAACAAACAGGTAGATACCGCCGGAGCAGACAGCTCTGTAACATTTAACAGCCAGGTAATTGCAAACGCCTGGGCCGAGCCAAAAGTAATTGGTGCAGTATTTAATAAAGAAAATCAGGCAAAAGTATCGGCACCAATAAATGGGGGAAGCGGTGTTTTTTTAATTAAAGTAAATAGTATTGCCACTAAATTCGCAGATGCACCTGAAAAAGAAGCAGAACAAAGTGCTCAGCAAAAAGCCACGCTCCGCAACCAGGCAGCAGCGGGCTGGTTGGAAAGCCTTAAAAAAATGGCTACTATTAAAGATAACCGCAGTAAATTCTACTAATAAAAATAAAATATTTTATTACTGCCCCCGTATTAAACGGGGGCAGTTTTATTTACGGGATAAAGAATTTTTTAATTGTATAGTATTGCCGGAATAATATTAATATAACTTTGTATAATGGGAGAACTAATGATAAATAAGGTAGAAGAAAGCGGTATAATTACATTAAACCTGGAGGATTATTATCCCAAAGGAGAAACGATGCTGTTCGATTTGAAGGATTATTTATTTATGGGATTGATATTAAAAGAAAAGGATTTCAGAGAGGCTTTAAAAAATTTAGACCTTTCAAAATTTCAAAATAAAAACGTAGCACTTACCTGCACCGCCGATGCTATTATACCCATGTGGGCAAATATGCTGGTAGCAAGTTACCTGCAACCTGTTGCCAACAATGTGGTTTTTGGTAATGAAGATTTTTTGCAAAAAACATTATTTTTAAAAAATCTTTACACAATAGACCCGGCAGACTATAATAATAAAAGAGTAGTAATAAAAGGCTGTGGCGATTTACCCGTTTCAGAATCAGCTTATGTAGAAATAACCAATTTACTGAGGCCGGTTGCAAAAAGTATTATGTACGGAGAGCCCTGCAGCACGGTACCCATTTATAAAAAACCAAATTTAGCCAAGTAAAAATTGTTGTAAAAAGCGGCGCCGCTTTTTTAAGTTAATATATTAAAACCACCCACGCCTTTTAAAAACTCTAATCATAACAACAGGGATAATAAGCATAATACCTACCGAGATAAAAAACCCCCATTTATTATGCAACAATGGGATTGTTTCAAAGTTCATTCCAAAAATACCACCAATAACTGTAGCCGGGGCAAGTAAACAGGTAACAACAGCCATTACCTTCATCACTTCGTTCATTTTTAAGTTTACATTACTTAAATACAAATCGTGTAAGTTCATCATCATATCACGATAGTTTTCGGCAAGGTCGTTGGC
>JAYSTT010000605.1:0-13005 GCA_043719495.1 Ferruginibacter sp.
TAATTGGTGGTTATAAAGCTTACCGTAAATGGGTGTTGGCACAATTTGAAAAAGAATATCAATTTAATATTATTGGAGGATATACCGGCAGCGGAAAAACATTGGTGTTGCAGGAGCTTGTAAAAGAAAATAATTCAATAATTGATTTAGAAGCATTAGCTAATCATAAGGGATCGGCATTTGGTGCATTGGGAGAAGCACCGCAACCAAAGCAGGAGATGTTTGAAAATTTGCTGGCAGAAAGGTTGGCCGCTGTTAGTTGGCCATTGGCTGAAGAAGATGGTTTACCAACGACCAACTATCAACAATCAACCTGTATTTGGCTCGAAGACGAAAGCCAGCGAATTGGTAACCTGCAAATACCTATGCCGCTTTGGTTTACGATGCGTAAAAGTCCTGTTTATTTTTTAGAAATTCCCTTTGAAGAAAGATTGAATTATATAACCAAAGAGTATGGGCAATTTGAAAAAGAAAAACTAGTGAACGCTATCATCAGAATTCAAAAACGCCTGGGGGGCCTGGATACCAAAAATGCCATTAGTTACTTATTGGAAAATAATTACAAAGACTGTTTTAAAATTTTATTAACCTATTATGATAAATACTACTTAAAGAGCCTGCAAAACAGGGAAAATCTTTCGGTATTATTAAATAAAATACCCTGCCTGAGCGTTGATAGGACTGTGAATACAGAAAAATTATTATCATGCAATACCGTAACAGCTTAAAACTTATAATTGTACTGCTTTTTCCCCTGTCGCTTTTTGCACAATCAACTGCCGAAAGAGATATCACAGGTCTTTGGAAGGGTTTTATGTATAACGATACCACACAACAAAATTACCGTTACGAAATAGCCATAAGCGAAGAAAAAGGAAAATTATTTGGCTACTCTCATACCTATTTTATTTTAGGCGACAAAGAATATCATGGAGTAAAAAAACTTAAAATTAAAAGAGACGGTAACGAAGTAACTACTGAGGAAACAGAACTGATTGCAAACAATTACCCAATACCACCTGCTAAAGGAGTTCATCAGCAAAATAAATTGATATTTGAAATAAAAGATACTGTGATGATATTAAGTGGCATGTACAGTACCAACCGTACCAGAGATTTTCGTCCGCTTACCGGTTATGTACATGTAGAAAGAAAAAAAGATTACAGCCAAAGTGCATTAGTACCACATTTAAAAGAACTGAACCTTGCAAAAAACTTATCCTTTTTAAAAGAAGAAAAATTTGAACCTGCCGATGAAACTATTACAGTGTTAAAGCCAATTGCATCTGACGAAGAAGAAAAACTTATTGTAATTGCTGCAAAAAAACAACAGCCGGATAATAAAATAAAACTTGCCACGGCACCAGTTATTAAAGAACCTGCAATTGTAAAAGCAGAAACAATAAAAAAAGCAGATCCGATTATTGTAAAACCGGCAGAACCTGTACTTGTAAAATCTACGCCGCCAAAAACGAATGAAGCGGCAATACCCAAACCAATACCAGCAGTAAAAAAACCAGAACCTGTAGTAGCTATAAAACCTGCTCCGCCAAAACCAACAGAGGTTGTAATAGCGAAAACAGACCCGCCAAAAGCAGTAACTCCAGCTCTTGTAAAACCAGTGCCTGCTAAAATTGTTGAACCTGTAGATCCAACAGTAGCTACAGATGCCGGTAAAAGAAAAATTGAAAATATACAGGCTTTATATTTTAAATCAGATAGTTTGCAGTTAACACTATACGATAATGGAGAAGTGGATGGAGATACCGTAAGTGTGATTATGAACGGAGTGGTAATTATGCCCAAAGTTGGTTTAAGTACCAATGCAGTAAAAAAAACTATTTATACTCAGGAAGCGGGCGACAGTATTCAATTGGTAATGTATGCCGAATCTTTAGGCAGCCTGCCACCTAATACAGGTTTATTAATTGTGTATGATGGAAAAGACCGCTACGAAATTAGATTTAGCGGCGATATGCAAAAAAGTTCTGCTATTGTTTTTAGAAGAAGAAAAAGCCCCCTCTAACTCCCCCGAAGGGGGAAGAAAAGTAGAAGATTGGAGCGAAGAAAAAAATTAATATAGACTAACTTATGAGTAAAAGTGTTTTAAAATCTCAAGATGTAAAAGCCCCTCTTCCGGAGGGGTTTGGGGAGGTCCGTCTTACTCAATATTCTCATGGTGCAGGCTGTGGCTGCAAAATATCTCCTAAAATTCTGGACGAAATTTTAGCCAGCAATTTTGCAATGCCCGATAATAATAAATTGATTGTGGGTAATCACAGTAAAGATGATGCAGCGGTGTATGATTTAGATAACGGCATGGCATTAATTTCTACTACAGATTTTTTTATGCCCATTGTAGACGATCCTTTTGAATTTGGAAGAATAGCTTCAGCAAATGCAATAAGCGATGTATATGCAATGGGGGGAAAACCTGTATTGGCTATTGCTATTTTAGGATGGCCAATAAATATTTTACCACCGGCAGTTGCACAAAAAGTAATTGAAGGCAGCAGAAGTATTTGTATGGAAGCTGGCATATCATTAGCGGGCGGACATAGTATTGATAGCCCCGAACCTATTTTTGGTTTAGCTGTAAACGGATTGGTACCTATTGAAAACATTAAACAAAATAACAAGGCAAAAGAAGGCAATGTTTTATTTTTAACCAAACCGTTGGGGGTAGGCATTTTAACTACAGCAGAAAAAAAAGGCATTTTAAAAGAAAAACATGTTGGTATTGCTGCAAATCAAATGATGCAACTTAATAAAGTTGGCGAGGCACTGGGAAAAATAAAAGGCGTTACCGCAATGACGGATGTTACCGGCTTTGGCCTTCTGGGGCATTTGGTAGAAATGGCTGAAGGCTGTGGCTTAAGCGCTGAAGTAGATTTTGAAAAAATTCCTGTAATATCCGAGGATATAAAAAATTATGTGGATCAAAAATCTATTCCGGGCGGAACCAACCGTAACTGGGAAAGTTATGGCGAAAAAATTGGAGTTATAACCGAATATCAAAAAGCAATACTGGCCGATCCCCAAACCAGCGGGGGTTTGTTAATTGCAGTGGATAAGGATTCTGTTGACAATGTAAAAAGTATTTTACAGCAAAACGGGCTGAAAAATTTTTGTGAACCTATTGGAAAATTTGCAGGCGCTTCAGATAAAAAAGTACTTGTTAAAATTATTAATTAAAAAAACTACCTGAATCAATCACAGGCACAATTACTAATAAAATAATTCTGCCATCATACATCGCACACTTCCTCCAGAGGCCTTCTCAATATAATTCACATCAGGCGTTATAATAGTTGAATATTTTTGTAATGTTAGTATCTGTTTGTGTGTAAGTGATTCGAATGCAGTTGTACTCATAACTAAAAAATATTCCCCTTTTTTATTCATCAGTTGTAGCATGTTTCCCGCAAAACTGTTCATTTGTGTAAAACTAATATCAACTATTTCGTGTCCGGTAATTTGCAGGTTGTTTACTATTACTTTTCTTTCAATATCATTTGTTACAGCATCAAGACAAATTACAGCAAAACGATTGCCTACACACATCATTACATTGGTATGATATATTTCGTTTCCGTTTTTATCTGCTGCATTAAATGCAATGAGGGTATAATTATTTTTTTTGCAATAATCTTTAAGAAGGGTTTCATTTGTTCTGGCAGAAAGGCATGCATAAATAATCCGATAATCATGGTCAATTATCATACTGCCGGTACCTTCTAAAAACATTTCATTTTTTTCAAATTCACTCCAATCGTTTATGATGGTAATACCGGTTTTATTTTTTAGTATTTCTATAAGATCTTTCCTTTTTTCTATTCGCCTGTTTTTTGCCTGCATTGGGTAAATAGTAATCTTACCGTTATTACAACTAAACCAGTTGTTAGGAAAAATAGCATCTGGTTTTTTTGGGTCAGCAGTATCCTTCAGCACCAATACTTCTATACCATGGCTAAAAAGAAGCTGCACCATGGCATCAAATTGCTGCATGGCCAACTGTTGTAACTGGCTATTGTTTTGTTGTGAATTTTCCTGAAAGTGGTTGTTCAACGCTGTTTCTTCATTAAATCCAAAAGCTGCAGGTCTTACCATTACAACCGTGTGAGTATTCTGCATATTTATTTAAAAAATAGTGTATCAATTTTTTCTGCCAGTTTATGATCCTTTTCAGTAACAATATCTCCTGCATCATGTGTATTTAACCAAATTTCTAATCTGTTATACACATTGGTCCATAATGGGTGATGATCCATTTTTTCTGCTTCAATAGCCACCCTCGTCATAAAAGCAAATGCCTCAGAAAAATTTTTAAATTCAAATTTTTTATAGAGGGTATTATTTTTTTCTTCCCACATAAAGAGTAATTGATAATGTGATAGGCTTTTAACTACGACCGAGTATTGCTGCAGGTGGGATATTCATTGAACGTCCTGCCCTACTTGTAGCAATACCTTTGTTGTGCGCCGGTTTTACGTAGGTTTTTTCTCAAGTATAAATTCAACATGCCTTTCTTCAAATTCCAAATAAAGGTGTAGCAAAGATCTTACAAAAAAGTACTTTAACTTTCTGGCTTCACTTAAAAAGAATTTCGGGTCAAATTCACCTCTATTTGCAGAATCTGTTCTATTCAAGAGAATTATACTATCTGTATTGTTTACCACATATGTTCCAGTAACTTTTGGATCTTCTGCGGGATATATATGGTAAACTCCATCATCTTTGAATTCAAAGCGATTGCCTAAATAACTTGTTTGAAACAGTTTTTTTGCCAGTGATAAAGAATCTCCAAATAATTTTTTGAAATTCTCTGATAGTGAAAAAGAATCTGTCTTAGAGTTAATATATACGTCGCCATCAAATGCCGAAATAACAGTCCACTTAGCGATTACAGAGGACTGAGAATATAGAGTGATCTGTGTGAAAATAAAAACAGACAATAGAAAAACTATCTTCATACAACTTGAATAATTGAAGTTTTAATAAACTGGAGCACAACGTACAAATTAATGCATTACATTCAGATTGAAAACATTATTAATTATTCATTTATAAATTATCCATTAAAATATCAAATGCTGTTTATGTTTTATTTTTTCATTGGTCATCTCATTTACCAATTGCACACCGGGTAAAGATTTGATGGATTGCATCAATGATTTTAATTCTTGTGCGGATACCGCTTCGCCTTTTATGAGCCACAAAAAGTCGAGGTGCTTAAATTCGGGCAATAAATATTCACCATCAAACTGGTTGTTGTATAAGTAATGCAACAAACAGGTGGAGGGCACGGCATATTCATAAACAGAAAAAAAGTACTTACGTTGTTTTTTACTAAGCTGAATTTCAAAATCATTATTCACCCTAAAGTTAAAACCCAGTATTTGATTTAACTGCCAGCTAAATTGATAATCTTTAATGTGGGCCACAATGCCTAATAACAAAGAGTCTTCAAAAAACTCCTGAGCTAAGGTCTCATTGTCAATTTTAAGTTTCATGCCACAACTGCTTAAAGAAGAATTTAAAATATTATATCAAAAACCAACTCCTCTTTTCCTCTTTTCACTTTTACTTTTGTTGCATCGCCTTTATTAAATTTACCCAATGCGCCCATATAACTTTGCACATCTGTAAATTTAATATCACCCAGTTGCGTTACAATATCACCTGCTTTTATACCCACCTTTTCAGCAATTTTCCCTTCGCTTATACCGTCTACTCTCACACCGCTTCCGCTGTAAGTATAATCAGGCATAATGCCCAACGAAACTTTAAAGCTGTTTTTGCCTGTTGCAGCAGCTTCTCTTGTTTTTGTAAAGGTTAATTTCCCTTTTTTGTTGGTAGCATCAATAATGTTATAAATATATTTTACTATCTGCAACTCACCATTATAATTTATTTTATCAGCATCATCACTTGGTTTATGATAATCGCCGTGTACGCCGGTAAAGAAAAACAGAACCGGTATATCTTTTCTGTAAAAAGAAGTATGGTCGCTTGGGCCGGTACCACTGCTGTCGAATTTAATGGTAAAAAATTTATCTTTTTCAGTTAATAGTTGCCCCCATAAAGGAGATGTGCCATAGCCACCTATAGTAAGCCCATGGGTACTGTCGTTTAAACGACCCAGCATATCCATATTTATCATGTAATTGGTATTACCTAAGTTTATTGGCGAATGCTCTGTAAAATATTTACTTCCAAACAAACCCAGCTCTTCTCCCGAAAATGAAACAAATAAATAATTATTGTTTTTAAGTTTAGAAGCTTTTATTAATTTAGTTATTTCAATAAGTGCAGCCGTGCCACTGGCATTATCATCGGCACCATTATGTATTTGTGGAGTTGCGCCTGTATATAAAGAATTATGGTCTTCTCCGTATCCTAAGTGGTCGTAATGTGCCCCCAATATAATTGTATTTGTTGCCCCATTATCTAAATACCCAATAACATTATGCCCTGTTCTTTTTTTATCACCAATGTCAACTTTTAATTTTATATCGAGTGTTGCAGTTTCATCATACAAATATTTTTGTTTAATATCCTTCGTAACATAAAATACCGGAATTTTTACGAATTCACTCTTTGCCTTAGGTTCAAATTTTAAATTATCAGTAATAGACGATGTGTTGTAAATAATTAAACCTGTTGCACCTTTACCTGCCAGATCATTTGTTTTTGACTTTATAGCATCAATTAAATCAAAATGAGGATTGTCTTTGTTTTCTTCTAATTTTTCTTTTAAATCCCAAAACCAAACAGTACCACTTTCTCTTAGTGCCATTGATGGGGCAGCTTCTAATGAGGCATTGGGAGAAAAAATAAAAGGAAAATAATCTTTTTCCAGCTCCAGGTCAAAACCATTAATAAACAAATGTGAGGATGGATTTATTTGTTTGCCCTCATTTACTTCAAAAGCCTGCATAAAAGTTCCATTATCACCTTTTGCAACCAATCCATTTTTTATAAACTCATTGCTGATATATTCATAAGCTAATTTTTCTCCTGCTGTTCCGGTTCTTCTTCCTTCTAACCTGTCGTCTGCTAGATAGCCAATATGTGTTTGCAGGCTGGTTAATATAAGTTTATCTGCCTTCTTTAATTTTTGAGAAAAAGCAAATGAAGAAACCAGCAAAGTAAACCAGAGAATATTTTTCATATAAAAATTTTATAGAGATTATGCAAATGTAATTCAGCTGTTGGCTAATCCTGTAAATTATCTTCAAATTTATTGCCAAAAACCATGTTTCTTATTTCGTAACCATAAACCATCTATTGCAGTTAATTTTGTAATCATTAAATTTTGGTAAAAAAAATAAACATAGCATTAGTAGGCAATCCTAACAGTGGCAAAAGTTCTCTTTTTAATTCCCTTACCGGGTTAAACCAAAAAGTAGGCAATTTTCCAGGGGTTACTGTTGATAAAAAAACCGGTACCTGCAATATTACTACGGGATTTGACGCCACATTAATTGATTTGCCGGGCACTTACAGCCTTTATCCAAAACGTGCCGATGAGTGGGTGGCCTACAAAGTTTTATTAAACCAGGACGAAAGCATAAAGCCTGACATGATCTTATTGGTGGCAGATGCCAGCAACCTTAAACGTAACTTATTATTCTGCTCACAAATAATTGATTTAAAAATTCCGGTGGTAGTGGCCCTTACCATGATGGATTTAGCCGGTAAAAAAGGAACACAAATTGATATATCTGGTTTGGAAAGGGAACTGGGTGTTCCAATTGTTCCGGTAAATCCGAGAAAAAATAAAGGTATTCTGTTACTAAAAAAAGCCATTGAATTAGCTGCTGAAAAAATACATCAAACTCCGGCAAGGGATTTTATTGATGTCAATGAATCATCTGCAGCATCAATTGCTGCAATAAAAAAGCATTTCCCTCATTTTAGTAATTACAGGGCAGTACATTATTTAATTAATCATGAAAATTTTTCATTAGATAAAGAAACGCAAGAACTGATAGAAAATATTGAAATAGAAAATAAATTCAACCCAACTAAAACGCAGGCAGAAGAAATAATGCAACGCTATGGCCGCATAAAACATATTATGCAGCAAACTGTAATTGAAAGCGACCCTTTGCAAAAAACATTACTTACAGAAAAACTGGATAATATCTTATTACATCGCCACTGGGGCTACATCATTTTAATTATGGTGTTATTTTTATTGTTTCAAAGTGTTTTCTGGATGGCACATTTTCCTATGGATGGCATTGAGTGGTCTTTTGGAAAAATAGGCGGATTTCTGGGAAGTAATTTACCACAAGCCTGGTGGAGCGATTTATTAATTAATGGAGTTGTAGCAGGCCTTAGCGGCATAATAGTTTTTGTGCCGCAGATAATGATTTTATTTGGATTGATAACCTTGCTGGAAGATACTGGGTACATGGCAAGGATAAGTTTTTTAACCGATAAGTTAATGCGTAAAGTTGGACTTAATGGTAAAAGTGTAATGCCCATGATCAGTGGCTTTGCCTGTGCAGTGCCGGCAATAATGAGCGCCAGGAATATTGAAAATAAAAAAGAAAGATTGCTTACTATTATGATAACACCGCTAATGAGCTGTAGTGCAAGGTTGCCGGTGTATACCATTTTAATTTCTTTAATCATTCCGTCTAAATTATATTTCGGTTTTTTAAGTTTACAGGGTTTGGTAATGATGGGGCTTTATTTATTGGGTACAGTAATGGCATTAATTGTAGCCTGGGTAATGAAGTGGTTTATTAAAAGTACCGAGCGCAGCTTTTTTATTTTAGAACTACCGGTATACCGTAGCCCAAGATGGAGTAACGCTTTTACTACAATGATAGAAAAAGCTAAAATATTTGTATTTGATGCTGGTAAAGTGATAATGATAATAAGTTTATTGTTGTGGGCTTTAAGTACTTACGGGCCAAAAGAAAAAATGCAGGCCGTTACAAAAAAATACGAAAGTTTAATTGCTGACAATCCTGCGCAGGTAAATGAACTGAATAAACAACGTAAAACCGCTTTATTGCAAAACTCTTTCGCAGGCACACTGGGCAAAGCTATAGAACCTGCCATCAGGCCACTTGGCTACGATTGGAAAATTGGCATTGCATTAATAACTTCTTTTGCTGCCAGAGAAGTTTTTGTAGGTACAATGGCAACATTATACAGCGTTGGTGAAGATGCTGATGCCAATAACAGTACTTTACGACAAAAAATGGCAGCAGCGGTAAGGCCAGATGGCACCAAAGTATATGACCTTGCAACAGGATTATCACTTTTAATATTTTATGTACTGGCTATGCAATGCATGAGTACACTTGCTATTGTAAAACGGGAAACCCGTAGCTGGAAATGGCCGGTTATACAGCTTCTGTATATGACGGGACTAGCTTACTTTTTGAGTTGGGTTGTTTATGTAGCGGTGAAATAATACCATTTTTATTCTAAAATTTATTATTCAATAAACCCTCCTTTCAAAGAATGTTATGACTTGCATTTACCAATCCACCGCATAGCTAATCCTGTTCTTCACCTGAGGATAAATTTTCCGATACAATTCATTTAATACATCTTCTTTCCGCGGTTCGTTGTAGCGGCTGTTATTAATAATTGCCCAATCATTATCACTCAGCGCACGGCTGTCTCCACTGTAAGTAGCATGCTCTTCTTCCCATCGGTAATCATCGCTGTATGTATTATAGCTTATATTTTTTCGGCTGATAGCATCGGTAATATTTACATCCATTTGGCCCCTGGCCGTAAAAGATTGCTTGGCAATATTAATAGTAGCATACACTGTTTTATAAATTATTCTGCCGCTGGTATCTTTTCCCGCTTCAATTTGTTTGTTCACATTGCGGCTGTAGCTGTAAGTAGTTGGACGTGGTATATCCATGTTACGCAGCGTTAAATCAATCACCCAGTCTGGTTGTAGATTATCTCGCCTTGCTTCCCATTCGGTATAAAATTTTGCAGGGTAACGGCTGCTGTATTTACTACCCAGTTCTCTTACCAGTGTTTGCTGAAAATATTCGTTGCTATAATTGTAACCGTAATTACCCCAGCCTGTATTGAAGAAAAAGGAGTTATCCTGAACCGGGTTTATTACCACGTTTATTATTGCGTTTTGATAAGCTTCATCCATTTTTGCTTTTGCATCTTTATACCCCGATACATATTTATCTGTTTTCTTAAAATAAGTATAAGCTTTTTTTGCATCATCTCTTCTATCGCTTTTTAATAACGTATTTGCAAGTTGGTAATACTCTTCTGCAGCCTGTTGCCTGGCATCATAAATATCATTCTGGTAATTTGCAACGGTTACTAAATTATTTGCTGCTCCGGAATTACTGATAGCATCATACATTTTTTGCAGCGTGGAGTACTCATCAATAATTTTATCCCAGCGGGTTATTTCTTTATAATTTTTATAATTGGTTATTTTTTTAAGATGATTTTCCTTGACCCTGATATAAACAAGTGGCATGGCTTTTACTGCATCTTCATCACTACTGTGTTTGTTTAATGTTTTAACTATATCAAATAAAGTTTTGTCTTCATCCCCACGTGATAAATAATCTTTATTGGTTTTGCAGGATGCAAATAAAAAAATAGTGGCTGTAATAAATAAAAGTTGTTTCATGATTTGTTTCCTCCTTTTATATAGTATTACAAAGCCAATGCCACCCGTCTGCGATTAATGGTTGTTATAGATATTTTAACAATTCACTATCTATTAAAATGCTGCCATAGTAAAGCGGATAGCTTTTTTGTAAGCAGCCAGGCTTCATTATTATTATCCCAACTTTTGTCTTTGTTGTTTTTGGTAAAAATGCTGAAGATATAGGGCCTCTTTGCTATTACCAACAATACCTCACTGCGGCTGGCATCAACTGCGCCATTTTTTGAAGCCACAAAAATATCGGGAGGTATTTGCGATATCGCCTGTTCATCCCAAAAATTGCGGCCCAGCAGCCGGATCATTTTTTTAGAGGCACTTTCATTTATAATTTCCCCCCTGTAAATTTTTTCTACCAGGGTTGCCATTTCGTAAGGCGTTGTTTGCCCCCAGCCATATAATGTTCTGTTATTTTCTCTGCCAGGGGTTCTGCTATTAACTCTTGTTTCTTTAAAGCCTGCAGAATCTAAAATTTCATTTATCCTGGTGCCTGTACCAGCTAACTTTTGTAACCAAAGGCTTGCCGTATTATCACTTGTGGTAAGCATAAGCATTATCACTTTAGCCATTTCTATTTTGGCTGTATCTTTTAAATTAGCAGTAACATCAAAATCGCTGTAGGCAAGAGAATCATTGTATAAAAGTTCCTGGTGATAATTAAATTCCCTTTTTTCTATCTTATCCATAATGCCAATTAATATTGGAATCTTTACAATGCTGGCTGTGGGAAAGATGGTATCGGCATTTATGGCTACTACTTTAGCTGACTTTAAATTTTTTATATAAACACCCACATCGCCATTAAAATCTTTTAATAATGCAGCTACTTTAATAGAAAGGCTCTTGTCTGATTTTTGTGCCTCAGCTGCAGCAAATAAAAAATGCAATGGAAGAATAAAAAAAAGAATTTTTTTCATAGCTGTTTAATTCAATAATAAATCTACTTAAAGAAAACAGAAAATCAAACTATACCTTAAAATATGTTTAACAGAATTATTTTTTCTCCAATAAATTAAAACAAGTTGGGGCTTCCTTATTTTCATCATTTTCTTCCAGTTTAATTTCAATACTAAACTGTTCTTTTCGTTTAGGTATAATGGGTGTAACCCCTAAAACTATACATACCGCCAGCAAAAATCCCAATAGGAATATTCGGAAAAACCGCATTAGCTTATTTAAAAGGATCATGCTATAATAAATTAAATACTTTACCCGTGCCATTGGGCAGCAATAAAATTTTATTAAAAAATGTAAAGATGCCAACGCAGCTGGCAAAACAGATATAAATTATCCTGTTATAGAAAGGAGAACATCCTCTGTGAAGTTTAGAGGAATTGTTTTTAATTGAATAAAACGAAGGGTTGTTTTAGTAGAATTAAACTGTTTTGAAGTGTTACGAAGTTTAGCTTTTATTTTTGAATTGCAAATTAGTAAAACAAATGGTTTTGGGTTGGTATAAGAATTCGCTCTTTTATATTTGGCAACAAATAAGTTTTGGAATAAAACAGTGTGTTTAGTGAATTTGTCATTATCAGCGCAGATTAATTGGGTTTGAACAGATTGCCGGTTCAGAGATTTTGTTATACCAGGATAACCTGAAAAAACAGAACTGTAAATTACCAATGCAACTATCAGCCGCCACCTTATTTGCCCTATATAATGATGAATAGTTTGAGGTGTTGCCATTTACCTTCAAAGATAAGGCATTGATATTGTCTCCAGCAGCCAAAATACCCGCCACTCATCCTCTAAAATTTACCGCCTATCAAATCTGGCAAAATGTTTAAAAAGGCATAAATACCGTAAAAACCTTTACAGGCTTGATTTGTGTGCAAAGCAGGCTAATAGCTACCACCCACTACTATAAAAAATATGGTATTATGTATTGCATAGTATTAAAATTCCTATTATCTTTGTGATGTGATAGAGAAAAACCGGATTTATTTATCACAAAAGTATAGCCATGAATAAATTATTTTTCGCAAAGACTTTCGCTTCTCCCTCTCCTGCAGGAGAGGGCTGGGGTGAGGTAAAAACATTGAAGCCATGAACATTGATAACACAGCCAGCCAAATGCGGAAAGGAGTTTTGGAATTCTGTATCCTTTCTGTAATTAAACAGGGAGAAGCCTACCCTTCGGATATTATTGACACAATGAAGGCCGCCAATTTCAATTTATTGGAAGGAACGCTTTACCCCCTGCTTACCAGGCTAAAAAACGCAGAATTTTTAACCTACCGATGGGTGGAAAGTAACAGTGGACCGCCACGAAAATATTTTTCGCTTACCGTAAAAGGTGCAGATTTTTACAGAGAACT
>JAYSTT010000606.1:0-2235 GCA_043719495.1 Ferruginibacter sp.
TATATCTTTATTGAAAGGGTATCTTTGATTTAGTGGTATCAACTTTTAAAAGTTTGCAAAAATAAAATTGCATCCCAATTTTAAAAAAAGATGCATTAGTGAGGCGAACCGGGTTTACAATCGTCTTTATTAAAATGCAAAATAAATAGTTTTATGTGTGGAATTGCGGGGGTTATTACAAAGGATATGGAGCATGTTGTAGGCACAATTAAACAAATGACGGATGTTATATTCCATCGGGGGCCTGAATCTGATGGATTTCACTACGATACAAATTTTATTTTTGGTCACCGAAAACTTTCCATAATTGATCTCAGTGGCCTTGGCAAACAGCCAATGAATTATCTTGATAATATTATTACCTATAATGGCGAAATATATAATTACATAGAAATTAGAGCAGAACTTGTATTAAAGGGATACCAATTTGCTTCCCATACTGATACAGAAGTTATTTTAGCTGCATACGATTATTGGGCCGAAGAATGCGTGAACAAATTTAATGGAATGTGGTCGTTTGCCCTATATAATAAAAAAAGGAATGTTATTTTTTGCTCAAGGGACAGATTTGGTGTAAAACCGTTCTATTACACTCAATTCAACAACAGTTTTTATTTTGGCTCAGAAATAAAGCAATTTACAGTATTACCCGGATGGGTCTCCAAATGTAATAAATTAAGAGCTTATGATTATTTTATTTATGGAGTTTCAAATCATACAAAGGAAACTTTATTTGCTGACGTATTTCAATTAACTGGTGGTAATAACCTGATTTTTGATCTAAACACATTCACATTTCAAATTAATACCTGGTATAACCCAATTATTGAAACAGATAATAAAAATAAAGATGTTAGCATTATTGCCGATAAAGTTAAAAACTTATTTTTCGATTCAGTTTCTTTGCGGTTACGTTCAGATGTTAAGATTGGTGTAAGTTTATCAGGTGGCATTGATAGTTCGTCCATAGTATGTACTATAGATCATTTATCGCCAAAAGAAAGTTTACCAAATAACCGCAATACTGTTTCGGCCTGCTTTGCAGAAAAGGAGTTTAATGAAGAGCCTTTTATTGATATTGTTACTAAACATACTGGTAGTCTTACGCATAAAGTTTCCCCTTCTTTTGAAGACCTTTTTAAACAATTGGACACCATTGTGTGGCACCAGGATGAGCCTTTTCAAAGCACAAGTATTTTTGCACAATGGAGCGTATTTAAAGCTGCTTCAGCAGAGAACATAACCGTGATGTTAGATGGGCAAGGTGCCGACGAATATTTGGCGGGTTATGAAAATTTTTATGGCATTTTGTTAGCAGATTATTTAAGAAATGGCCATCTTTTGAGTTTCATAGGTGAAATCAAAGGCATATACCAGTCCTATGGTTTTTCTAAAATGATAAAGACATTTTATTGGCTGATGAATGTTGAACTACACCGTATGCCCTTTGTATCTGAAAATCTTAGAATTAAGATTAAGACTAAAATGTTACATAAAAGCACCAATTGGTTAAAATTAAAGGGAGATGGGCTGACTGGATTTATGCATCAAAAAGCCAATTCGTCATTAAAGAATATGAGCATTCAACTTTTGAATCGATTGTCAATTCCCACATTGCTGCAATATGCAGATCGAAATTCAATGGCATTTTCCATTGAATCAAGAATGCCTTATTTAGATTACCGTTTGGCAGAGTATATTTTATCACTTCCGAACAATTATAAAATTCAAAAAGCAAAGACTAAATATATTTTCAGGGAGGCCATGAAAGGTGTTTTGCCTGAGGCAATAAGAAACCGTAAAGATAAAATTTGCTTTGCCACTCCCGAAGAAAAATGGGTTAAAGAAAACAGCCAGTTTTTTCGAGATAAGATAGAAGAATCCTGTGATATCTTATCAAATATAATCGAAAAAAAGAATGTTTTAAATTGGTATGATAACTCAATAAAAAATAATTTAGATTATGTATATGATTTTTGGAACATCATCTGCTTTGCTTACTGGGTTAAAGTTTTCAAGGTCGAATTATCCGATTAAAAATTTCTATGTTTCTTTCTTGCCAACAATAATGAAAAAAAGTTCGTTGGGTTATTCAGGATCATGTCATCTCCTAAAAAAAATCTTGACACTTTTTTTGCCCTTGTTGGCGTTACTATATAAACCTTCGGGCTTCTGCTATGGCCGTTGTTGTGCGTTCCGCCAATGACCAAAGCCAGGCAATAGCAGGCACCCGAA
>JAYSTT010000607.1:0-12987 GCA_043719495.1 Ferruginibacter sp.
GCTGGTGGTGCCCCGACCCAAGATTTGTTTTGTTTCCTGCTGAAATAAAAGTTAGTAAGAGCATGCAAACTGTTTTAAATAATGGCAGTTACAGGTTTAGCATAAATAAAGCCTTTGATAAAGTAATCACTAACTGTAAAACCATAAAAAGAAAAAATGAAGAAGGTACCTGGATACAACAGGAAGTAATTGATTCTTATACCAGGTTACATCAACTTGGTTTTGCCATCAGTGCCGAGGCATGGAAAAATGGAGAACTGGTGGGTGGTTTATATGGTGTAAAATTAGGCAACGTCTTCTTTGGAGAAAGTATGTTCAGCAGGCAAAATAATGCCAGCAAATTTGCTTTCATCAATTTTGTAAAGCAGTTACAAAAACAAAATATTAAATTAATAGATTGCCAGATTTATACAGCTCATTTGGAAAGCCTTGGTGCCAGAATGATTGACAGAAAATTATTTACTGCCATTTTATCAAAGGAAGTTTAAGGACAGATTTACAAAATTATTTTCCTTTTCATCTATGAAAATCTGATACCGCATAGCAGGTAAATTATCTTTTAAACTTTTGTTTCAATGCGGCCAGTGCATCTGTTAACGGCAGTTTTTTTGTTTCGGTTTTAACAGGGTTATTAAATGGTTTTTTGGTGCCGGTAAATTGTTTTCTTTCCGGCGCAGGTAAAGTTTGCTTAATAGATAAGGCAATTCTTTTTCTTGCTGTATCCACTTCTAAAATTTTAACCTTTACTTTTTGATTTAGTTTAAGCACCTCGTTAGGGTCAGTAATATAGCTTTGCGAAATTTCAGATACATGCACCAAGCCATCCTGTTTAACACCAATATCAATAAATGCACCAAACCTTGTAATATTTGTTACCAACCCAGGTACTTCCATCCCAATTTTTACATCATCAATACTGTAAATATTGGCAAACTCAAATTGCTGCACTTCATTTCTTGGATCGAGGCCCGGCTTTTTTAATTCGTTTAAAATATCTTTTATGGTCAACTCACCTATTTGTTCAGTAGCGTATTTTTTTGCATCCACCGTTTTCAACAATTCTTCTTTACCAATTACTGCATTTACTGCAACACCCAGGCCTTTTGCAATGTTTTCAACAACTGAGTATGCTTCCGGATGCACCGCACTAGCATCTAATAAATCTTCTCCATCGTTTATTCGTAAAAAACCTGCACACTGTTCAAAGGCCTTGCCGCCTAATCGTGGCACTTTTAATAATTGCCTGCGGTTGCCGAATTTGCCAATTTCATTTCTGTACTTAACAATATTATCGGCAAGTGTACTGCCAATACCACTTACATAACTTAGCAGATGTTTGCTGGCAGTGTTTAAATTAACGCCTACATTGTTTACACAACTTATAACGGTTGCGTCGAGCCTTTCTTTTAAACGAAACTGGTTTACATCATGCTGGTACTGTCCTACCCCTATACTTTTAGGATCTAACTTTACCAATTCTGCCAGCGGATCCATTAATCTTCTGCCAATACTTACAGCGCCACGTACAGTAATATCTTCATTCGGAAATTCTTCCCTTGCAATTACAGATGCTGAATAAATAGAGGCCCCATCTTCATTTACCAAAAAAACCGGCAGGTTTAAATTTAAATTCTTAATAAACTGCTCCGTCTCTCTTCCGGCTGTACCATCACCTATGGCAAAAGCCTCAATACCGTATTGTTCTGTTAAATTTTTAATTTTAATTTCTTCTGTTGCAACACGGTTTTTTTCATGGGGAAAAATAAGATCAGTTTTTTGCAGTTCCCCTTTTTCATCCAGGCAAACCACTTTACATCCGGTACGGTATCCGGGATCTATGGCTAAAATTCTTTTACTGCCCAATGGAGAACTTAACAATAACTGCCGTAAATTTTCAGCAAAAACATTTATAGCATCTTCATCTGCTTTTGCTTTTAATGCTGTTCTCCATTCTGTTTCCAAACTGGGTTGCAGTAATCTACGGTAAGCATCTTTTACAGCTATACGTATTTGATCGCTGCAGGTGCTCAAACCTTTTATATACAAACCTTCTATCAATTCCAATGCGTTTTCTTCCAAAGGTGAAATTTCTATACGTAAAAAGCTTTCTAAAAATCCACGAAGTACCGCCAATATTCTGTGAGAAGGTATCTTAGCAATTAATTCACTAAATTCAAAATAGTCTTTATATTTGATGCCATCAGTTTCTTTATCTGTTACCACATTACTTTGCAGCGTTGCTTCGGTTTCAAATAGCTTACGCAGTTTGGCCCTTACCAATGCATCTTCATTTACCGTTTCGGCAATAATATCTCTTGCACCCTGTAATGCTGTATCGGTATCCAATATTTTTTCATTAATATATTTTGTGGCTTCAGCAACCAGTTCTATATTATTTTGTTCTAAAATTAAATTTGCCAATCGCTCTAAACCATTCTCCCTTGCTGTTTGTGCTTTTGTTTTTCGTTTGGGCTTAAAGGGCAGGTAGATATCTTCCAGTTCTGTAAGGGTAGTTGCTTTGTTTAACTTTTTCTGCAAACCCTCCGTCATCTTTTCCTGTTCAGTAATAGCTTTCTCAATAAAAATTTTACGTTCGGTAAATTCTTTTAAAAATGTTGCTTCTTCCTGTATCTGTTGTATCTGTACTTCGTCCAGTGCACCTGTTCTATCCTTACGGTAACGGGCAATAAAAGGAATAGTGGATCCCTCTTTTAATAATTTCAATACCGCTTCTGCCTGCTGAGGCTTTATATTGAGTTTTTGTGCAATTGGTAAAATAAAGTCTGACATATTTTTTGCGTTTTTTTAATTTATTTGAATGCTTCGTTTTTTTAAACCATTTAGAAGACTCCCGTAAACCGGGCTGCGAAAATAATGGTGTACCTGCAAATAAAAAATTGAAATACCGGAAACATTTATCTATATCTTCACATTATTGAACCTACCAGTTAATAAAAAATATTATTTGCTTGCTTTATTCAATTTTAAAATCTACTTTACTACTTCTTTCGCTCCCCGTTAAAACTTTACCCTTCTTCTTTTAATCATCTTAAAACTTTTATCAATGAGAAAATTTGTTCTTCTCTGTCTGCTAGTGCCTGCTTTGGCCCTCGGACAGAAAAAAAATGTTTTAAATGCCACCCGTGTTTTTCCAAAAGTGGATAAAGTGCTTGAATTTGAAAAAGCACTGGCAGCTCACGCTCAAAAGTATCATACCGGCGACTGGAAGTGGCGGGTATTTGATATTCAATCAGGACCCGATGCCAACGGATATCATATTTCCGAAGGCCCCAACACCTGGGATGAGATAGATAGCCGTGGTAATTTAGGAACGGAACATAATAACGACTGGAATAAAAATGTGGCTATTTATCTTACCGAGAAAAGTTCAAGTTCCTATTTCACTTACCAGGACACATTAAGTTCCGTTGCTTTAACCGATTACACTAAAATGATCAATATCGCTCATCTTTATCCTAAAATTGGGTGGGGTTATAAAGTGAGGGAAGTAATTGCAAAATTTAAAAAAGTATGGGAAGCAGGCGGCGAGTCTGTTGCTGTTTATGTAGCCAGTTCATCCGGGCCACAACAATATACAATGGTAACAAGGTACAAACAAGGCTTAAAAGAAAGAGAAGATGGTTTCAGAAAACCATTTAAAGAAAGGTATGAAGCAATGTATGGTCCTGATTCATGGGATAGTGTAGCAGATGTTTACCAGCATTATGTTGACAATTCATGGAGTGAGTTGCTGAGTTTCAGGGCAGATTTGAGTTCTAAATAATTAATACTTTTAAGAGTGTGACGGTTTTACCAACAACTGTCACACTTTTAAATAATACCAAGAGTAATAATTTTACACCCGTTTTGTTTCCTAAAAACAAAACAAATTAAATATTTAGCCAATAGTTTAATTTAAATACTATCGCCCTGCTTTTGTTTTTAAATAGCGGTGTGGAATAATAATTATCTGTATATACCAAAAAGAAATCGCTCATTGGTTTGTAACGCCATTGGAGGCGGCTGTTAATATTTAAATTATTTGACTGTGTATTATATTGTAAAAAAGTTGTCCAAAAAAGTGTAGTGTTAAAATTCCATTCAATTTTTGGGGCTATCAAAAATAAATCAGCTTTACCATAAGGTGATGGAAAACTTAATTTATTGTATTCAAAATTTAGTGAAAGGTTTAAATGTGGCTGGTTGCGAAAATTTAGTTGTGCATTAATCTGCTGATAATTACCATTATAAAATTTACCTGCTGCAACTGCCCCTTTATAAGAAAATAATTTACGTGAATCACTAACATATTCAGCCTGCCATTGTGTAAATGCATAACTGCCTGGCGGTAACGGGGCATCATCTGTAAATTGGGTATGGTATTTTAAATTTACTTTTTGATAATCCATTTTAAAATTTAATTCAGCTGTATTGGAAAAATTTATTTGATAACTTATGGAATGGCTTTTTTCATTAAGTGTGTTATCTGGGTTCCAAACTGCATAGTTTGTTAAGCCAATTTGATGGCGGTTAATTTTTTTATTTTTTACGTAGATGTTGTAATTATTCTCATTAAATACCTGCTTAAACCCCAGACGTATAGAAGTGTCAAGCAAATCGTCGTGGTTAATAATACGACCGACAAAACCCATATCGGTATAATAATTTGTGCCCACAAAATCGACATTGACAAAGCTGTTAATTGTTCTGCCAAAATAACCCGCTCCAGCATTTATATATTTGTTTTTATCAATAATACCGGGTTTAAAAGAATGATGATAACCAGCCCAGGCATTTATATCTCCTTTTTTATTAAAGTACCCAAATTCACCTCCTGCATTTCTACCATATTTATCAAAAGCTTTAGTTTTTTTTTCTGCATCATTTAAAAAACTCTCGTGGCCAAAATAGTATGCCTTTACAAACGAACGTGTTAATATGCGCTGGCTAAATGAAACGGCAGTATAGTTCTGTCCTGCAAAATCGCCTTTACGTGCTGTTTGCATGTTAAGTATACCCACCCGCAATTTTTTATTAAGATTTCCACTAAGCCTTGCTCCAGCAATTATGGGCACTACATTACCATCATTATCCAGGCCAATGCGCCTGCTGTAAAATGGGCGGATTGGTGGAATCCCATAGTTAGAAAATAAATCCTGGTTTTCTAAAAAAAAAGTTCTTCTTTCAGGAAAAAAAATACTGAATCTTGTTAGATTGGTTACCTGCCTGTCAACTTCTATCTGCGAAAAATCGGGATTAACTGTTACATCCAAATTCATTGATGAATTTAATGCAATCTTACCGTCAAAGCCTCCATTAAATGAGCCTTTTAAGGGGTCATTATTTTTTTTATTCTCTTTTAATGAACCGGTAGTGAAAGGAATAAAAACAAGATTGCTGCCTGCTTTTGGTGGAGGGGCATCCCAGTTTAGTGCACCCGTCCACCCAAAATCTAAAAAGGGGAAATTTACTGGTATATGCGTCCATGTAGAGAATTGATTATTTTTTTTATCCACTCTTACAAAATTTATTCCCCAGATGGTTTTCTCTGTATTGTAGCGAAGTGTTTTAAAAGGTATGGCTATTTCGAGCGTCCACCTGTCTTTATAAATTTTAGTTGCCGAAAACCATTTGTTATCCCAGCTAAAATCAATATCCCCGCCGCCTCCTGCCCCTACCAAATCGTCGGCTTGTACGTTTGAAGGATTAACCCTGAAGTAAAAACCATTGGTGCGTTGGTTTACCGGATCTAAAAAAATACCAAAGCCATCACTTTCTTTTACCTGTGCATCTCTTTTTAAAGTAGGCACTACATAAGGAAGCGTATCATAAATAATTGCAGCTATATAAATATTCTGATTGTCATAACTAAGCATTGCTTTTGTTTGCCGGTTCGGTTTTCCTTCATCACTTGGAAATTTATTCCAAAAATCTTTTGCAATATCAGCCGTTTGCCAAACAGTTTCATTTAAATCTCCGTCCAGCTTTATTGTTTCGGTAGTTTTTTTAATAAAAATTTTATACTCGTTTTGATAATTTAATCCGTCCTTCAATTGTGCCTGTAACACCAGAGGGGTCAAAAAAATATAAAGAAAAATAAAGTATTTAAACATGTAAGCAATTATTATTTTTGGTATGCAAATATTTATTTTTTTACCGAAAAAATAAATTTAAAAGGAAGAAAGCTAATTATAGCTGATGAAAGGCTGTAAATTGAAGTTCATAAAGGTAAAAATATTTTTTTATCGGGATTAGCCTCAGCAAAAGAATAAATACTGTTACGGATATAATCATTATCGGCATAGGGGTTTAAATAGTTTTTTAATTCTACCGAAGATTTTGGTTTTAATTTTTTAGGAATATAACCCATGCCCCAAAAACTTCCCCGCTCAATTAACAGGCATAATTTTTCTTCCGCTTTAATGCCCTCATCCACTACAACAAAAGTAGGCAGCTGCTCACTTAATGCCTCAAGCGCCCTGTTTATTTTTCCATTATAAATAACCGGCGGGTCCAAAAATTCATAATCTGCCTTGTTGAAGGGAGTTTTATCTAAAAAGCACAGTTTAGTATTTAATTCAAATTCATCAACCATTTTTTTTAAAAGCACCAATCCTTCATGCAACAAATTAAAAACATACAAAGCCTGGATATTTTTTTTCTTTTTATCAATTGCCAGACGCATGTAGCCTCTTGCATCTTCAAATAAATAGAGGGCATACTTTTGCAATGGCTGCTTCTGGCTGCGGTTGTATAAAGGCCAGATTCTTTTTATTTCTGTACTCTCCAAAACCAATGCTTCTAATTCCGTAGCACATTCCCGATGAGTTACCTTATGAATGTTGCGTAAAAAATTCTGCCGTTTCCTATCGGGATCATTATGTGTAAAGTGGCTGCTTACCCTTTTCTTTAAATTTATGGCCTTGCCAACATAAATAATTTTATCCTTACTGTTATGGAAATAATATACTCCCGGTTTTGAAGGCAGTTGATTAATTTCTTTTTTATCCAAATGCAATGGCAACCATTGGTCCTTGGATGATTTCTTCAGCATTTCATTAATGAAGACTTCGCCATTATTTGCCAAATAATATTCAAATAAAGAAACTGTTGCTTTGGCATCTCCCCCGGCCCGGTGGCGATTTTCAATATTAATTTTTAATGAACGGCAGAGATTTCCTAAACTGTAAGACTGCAGTCCCGGGAAAATTTTTCTTCCTAAACGAACCGTACATAATTTCTTTGCAGTTAAATCATATCCCGAATTCTTTAACTGGTGTTTTACAAAACTGTAGTCGAAGTTTACACTGTGTGCAACAAAAATATGCCCGTTCAGTAAATCAAAAAGTACATCAGCAATTTCGTCAAATGGAGGTGCATCTTTAACCATAGTATCATCAATACCCGTTAATGCAGTAATATATCTTGGAATACTTTGTTGGGGGTTAATTAGTGTTTCAAAATGCTTTACTACTCTTTTACCATCATGAATGAATACAGAAATTTCTGTAATGGAGCTTGCAGCCGCATACCCTCCGGTGGTTTCTATATCTACAATAGCGTACATTTTAATTGGTAGTTTTTTACGTTATTCGTTGGCCATAAAGGAGAGCAATTTACTAATTATTTTAGTTGCTCAAGATATTTTTGCAGAAACATACCTTGGGCGTTTTTAAAAAATTCGTGTAAAGCGAATTTCTACAGTAAGGTTTCTAAATAATGCGTATTAATATTGAAGAGCTTTTTTATGCCCTTTACTTTATCCAGGCTTTCTTGTTTTGCAGCTGCTGTCTTTTCTGCTTTTATGCCAACAATTAAAACATTTTTTGGGGTATGCTCAGTGGCAATAAATTCAAATACTTTTGTTTTATATCCATTGGCTTCTAAAATTAAAGAGCGGATTGTATCGGTAACAATTTCTGCCTGTCGCTCTAATAAAATACCATGTTTGGTTATATGCTTCAATTCATTTTCCGGGGCCATTTGTTTACGAATTTGTTTGTGGCAGCAGGGTGCACAAATAATTACTTTGGCATTGGCATTAATGCCTTTATAAATTGCATCGTCTGTTGCAGTATCACAGGCATGTAATGCAATCAGCATATCTATGACAGAAATATCAGCCTCCTGTATGGTTCCCTTTTCAAATTTAAGTTTATAGTAACGGGCATTAGCAGCAATTTGGTTGCATTTGTTTACCAGGCCTTCCCTTATTTCAATCCCTACAATTGACGCATCTTTCTTTAAGTTGGTTACTAAATAATCATACAATGCAAAAGTTAAATAACCTTTGCCGCTACCCATATCAGCAACTGATATTGCTTTTCCAAAATCAATATCTTTTATAATGCCATCAATAATTTCCACATACCGGTTAATCTGCTTAAACTTATCCTGCATATCTTTTTTTACAACCCCTTCTGCAGTTGTAATGCCCAGTTGGTTCAGATAAACAGCATTGGCTGAATCAACTATACGCTTTTTTTGCCTGTCATGCTGCAGATTATCTTCTTTAACAGCTAAACTTGCAGGCCGGGTAATCGTTTTTACTGAACCTTTTTTATCTATTGATAAATGAAAATCATTTTCTGCAGTAAATAAATCTGCATTAAAAAAATTGGTTTGCAGCATTTTTTCTATGAGAATAAGGCTTTCTTTTAAATCGTAATTTTTAAAAGTATCATTAGTTTGATTACGATAGGTAAAAGCTAATTTATCCGTATTTTTTATTTTTACCGGCTTGATAAAAATATTTTTCAGTTCTCCGGTTTTCTCTCTTTTATTGCCCAATGTAATTTTAATAAGCCCGTGCCGGTTAAAATTTTCAGAGATTTTTTGGAGAAAAGATTGCAACTGATTTACCATTAAATTGATTTTTTTTGCGACATTGCAAATGTAAATCAATCTTTAAAGCAACAACCCAAAGCATTTTTTAATTTTATATACTCACAAATCATGAAAATTGACAAATTTCCTTTTACCATTCTTGACTGGAGCAATATTGAAGTAGCAGAACGTGATGGCGTGACAGGGAAAACTATTTCCAAAATATTTTTTATGGGTGATATAAGGATACGAATGGTGGAATATTCTGCCGGTTATCTTGCCGACCATTGGTGCCACAAGGGCCATGTTATTTACTGTATTGATGGTGAAATGGAAACCAAATTGGAAGATGGCAGAATTTTTACTTTTGCTAAAGGCATGACCTACCATGTGGGTGATGATTGTGAAGCACACCGTTCTTCATCTGTTAACGGATGCAAACTGCTTATTGTGGATTAATTTTTATTCCCCTTTCCAAATTTAGTCACTGCATCTTTATGCATTAACATCTTTATCAATTGTATTACTGCTGTTACAGCAAATATGCCCCCAATAACCCAGTTTAAATATTGCTGGCTGTTAGCAATACGCTGTACCATCCATTTTCCCCCAAAAATAAAAACAGCATTACCTAATAAAGTTCCAATTCCAATTCCAATAATATAACTGTTATATTGACCCTGCTTTGGTTCCAGAATTTTTTTAGTAAACAAAACTGTACTCCATCCAAACCAAAAAGGTATTTGCACCGGGTTAATAGCACACATAAACATACCCAATAAAAAGCGGTGCATATTATTTTGTAGCAGCACATTCTTGGTATTACCACCGTCTTTTGATGCAGCTAAAAAACTACCGATTGCCAATGCAATTATAATAATCAGTGTTACCCATTCCATTGCTTTCATCAGTTTATCCTGCTTACGCACCCAATCAATGCCCACTAACGAAATGCGTACATAAGTCATCTCCACCAACAAAGAACCAAATGAAAAATACAGGGCATCAGCAATACTTTCCTGAATACCAATTTGCATGGCAGCCACATTAAGTGTACCTAAAGGCAAAGACCCCAGGAAACTAATTACTAAACCCCAGCAAAATATTTTTATTATTTTCTTCATCAGATAAGGGTTAACCAATTCTTTCATCCACTTCTTTCATCTGCGCAATACGTTCATTTGTTTCTTTTAAAAATTTTCGCCCCTTTTGCAGGGGCCATGGTTGTATACCCTGTTGCCTGTTATACTTACTTATTTGATACAATGCTTTCCAATGCTTTAAAATTTCTTTGTAAGCGCCGGTTAAAGTATAGCCGGTATCATAAAAATGGTTGGGCTCTGCGCCACAACCGTTGTATTCCAGTATAGTAAAATTTTTTCCCATTTTTAAATCTTCTATGCTGGTACACATAATATCGTACCTGCCATAAAAAAAATCATTGACCCCATGACTGATAGCATCAAAAATGCTGACCAGTTTTTCATCTATATGTTCTTTTAAATCTACAAAATGGGCACCACGGTTGTGATTGGCCGCATAACTCAGCATATACCTTTCTCCATGAGGAATAATACTGTTCCAGTTTTCTTTATGCTTGCTATGTAACTCTCCTATCCGCTTTTTCCCTTTTGGATGTTGCTGAATCAGTTCTTCCAATGTAAGTTTTCCATTGCCAATAACCTGTAGTGGAATTTTATGTAAAAAACCTGTTACCATTCCTTTATCCTCTTTTGGGTGACGAATATAAAATACACTTACTTCCACAGGGTAATGCACCAATTGCTGTACAATATATTCAAAAGGCATTATGGAATGATAATGCAACAATTCTTTTTCAGTATCCAGTTTACGGAATAAAATACCCTGCCCTCCTATCTCCGGTTTTACAATTAAAGGATAAACAATTTTATGCAGTTGGAGTTTTTCATTGATGGATGAAAAATCTTCTTTAGGCAACACATTAAAAGTGGCTGGATAAAATTCCTTAGGCAACAATTCGTACATTTCTTTTTTGGGCTCTCCTTCCATGCCGCCAAACGTAAGTTTGGGATTGCTGGGTGTAAAAAACCAAACTGATCCTGATCTTAAAATATACCAAAGCCAAACAGGTGTAATAGGTGCATATATCAATTTAAATGGCCAAGCCTCCCAATTAGTTATCCTTTTTAAAATATTTTTCAAATGCGCAAAATTATCCCCAAAAATAAACCCTAAACAGCAAACGGCAATCGCAAAACTATTAATTACATTTGCTGTATCAAACAATTTTGTATGCATGTACCAACAATGGCAGAGTTAACAGCCAGTGGCAAAACACCTGAAATATTATTTTGGGTAGGCTGCGCCGGAAGTTTTGATCAGCGGGCACAAAAGATAACCAAGGCATTTGTTACTATTTTAGATAAAGTGGGCACTAAGTACGCCATTTTGGGTAAAGAAGAAATGTGTACCGGCGACCCGGCAAGGCGCAGTGGTAACGAATTTATGTTTCAAATGATGGCTTACCAAAACATTCAAATACTTAATGGATATGGCATAAAAAAAATTGTAACTGCTTGTCCGCATTGTTTTAATACTTTAAAAAATGAATATCCTGAATTGGGTGGTACTTATGAAGTCATTCATCATGCAACATTTATTCAGCAACTGATTGATGAAGGCAAAATAAAAATGAGTGATGGCAACAGCTTTAAAGGAAAAAAAATTACTTACCACGACAGTTGTTATTTAGGGCGTGCCAATAATATTTATGAGGCGCCCCGTAAAGTTTTAGAAGCATTGGATGCTGAACTGGTGGAAATGAAACGATGCAAAAGCAATGGATTATGCTGCGGCGCCGGTGGTGCACAAATGTGGAAGGAAGAAGAGAAAGGTGATGTAAGAATTAATATAGAAAGAACTACAGAAGCATTGGCAACCGGCGCTTCGGTAATTGCGGCGGCCTGCCCATTTTGCAATACCATGATAACTGATGGTGTAAAAAGTAATGAAAAAGAAGAAAGTGTTCAGGTGTTGGATATTGCGGAGTTGGTGGCTGCATCAATGTAACCACCCTCTTTAACTATGTTTTTTCTCTTATCAGAGAACCCCAGAAGAGAGAGGAAATGAAGAAGATTATTTTGAAGAATAAAATTTGATAAAATATTATAACCACTATGAACACAGATATTAAAGCACATATTCCTGAAGATTTTGATGATAACTCCAAAGTATGGATATACCAGAGCAGCCGCTTGTTTTTAATGAGTGAGGCTTTTGAAATGGAAGAGATGCTGAATAATTTTGTAACCGACTGGAAAAGCCATGGCGATAAAGTAAAAGGATTTGCCAATTTATTTTTTGGACAATTTATTGTGTTGATGGCAGATGAAACACAAAGCGGTGTTAGCGGTTGCAGTACCGATAGTTCGGTACATTTGATTAAGGACATTGAAAAGAAATTCAATGTAGATTTATTCAACCGGCAAAATTTAGCTTTTATAATTAAAGATAAAGTACAGTTGCTGCCACTATCACAATTAAATTATGCAGCGGAAAATAATTTTATTGATGGCGATACTTTGTATTTTAATAATACAGTGATTAATAAAAAAGAATTACTGGAAAAATGGGTTATACCTGTTAGGGAAAGCTGGCTGACAAAAAAATTGCTTTCAAAGGTTTAATTAAAAATTATTTTTTTATTTTATCAAGGATAGATTTAAGTTTAGTATTCTTCACCTTCTTACTAAAAATATAACTCAGCGCCACCCTGAAATTTCTTGTCTTTGTAGATATCATTTCAAATCAAAATCAAAACGCTCTGCCCTTATATAAATACTGTCTAACCTTAAATTACTATATCCAACCATACTTATTTGAAGCCTGTAATAACCATAGCTTAATTGTTCAAATAAAAAATGATCCGTCTTTAGCTGTAATTAAATTTTTTGTAAACCCGGAATCCGCAATTTTTATAATTGTTACTGTTGCTGCTGTTATTACTTAGTCGCCCTTTAAAAACTACTACAATGCACATTTGTACTGCATTTGAGGATAAAAATACTTAATATTATTTGCTGGAAAATAGAACTTTGATTTGAAAACCTTGCAAATTATTTTTATGATTCCCCACAAAAAGAACACCGCACAAATTGGCTTTTTCAGTTCGTTTGAAGA
>JAYSTT010000608.1:0-2229 GCA_043719495.1 Ferruginibacter sp.
TAAAGTATCTAAAGTAGGCTGTGTGGTTATAATACCTGAGCTGTAATGGTCAATTGCCTGGGCAATACCGTAAAAGCGGCCATCATGCATATAAGGGAATGTAAGCATTACATTACGCAGGCTGGGCACCTTAAACTTTAAAGAATCATTTTTATCATGCGTAATTTTCATGCGGCCATAATCATTTAAAAAACTATTGATGGCCATGCCGTTATTTTTAAAAGAATTATCTGTAAATAACGGTTCGGTGTGGCAGCCGTTGCATTTGGCTTTAAAAAAATCATAACCTTTTTGTTCGGCAGGTGTAAACGAGGCTTCGCCCCTTTGCACTTTATCGTACTTACTATTATAGCTAACAATTGAACCGGTAAACTGTGCCAGCGCTTTTAACATTCGCTGGCTATTGATAACAGCTGTACCAAATGCCGCCCTGAATAATTTTGGATAGGCCGAATCTTTTCGCAATTTCATTAAAATACTGTCAATATTTTCTGCCATTTCATTAGCTGCAGTTAAGGGGGATAAGGGCTGTACTTCAATATGATTAATGCCTCCGTCCCAGTGCAGTAATGGCATCCAGGCCAAATTAAAAATACCGGGAGCATTACGGGTGGTAAAAGTATTATTAAAACCGTGACTAAAATCGTGATCATAACTTGCAAATGCAGCAAACTGCTGGTGGCAGCTGGCACAGGCAAAATTACCGTCCTTACTAAGGCGGCCATCATAAAATAATTTTTTACCTAATTGAAATCCTTCTTCTGTTAAAGGATTGTTGGCATAAATATTATTTTTTGGTTGGGGCCATCCCTTTGGTATAATCAATTTTAAGGGAGTAGGTTTAAATGCTGGTGTAATATCAACTGCGAAAGCAGCCAACAGTATAAAAGCAAGCATTAATATCGTAATTCGCTGTTTCAATTGGCAGGGGCAGTAACTTTTTTTATAGAAAACATATTACTGTAATTGTCAGCAATTTTTTTTGCTAATACTCCAGGGTTAGTACAAACGGGGTTTTGTGCAATTAAAATGTCATTGGGTATTTGCCACCAGGCATTTATATCTGCTTCAATAACAATTTCAATAACTGTATCTTTTTTAATATTGATTACAACAGGAAACGCTATTGTTTTTAAAACATTATCAGCTCCGGAAAATCCGCCAATATGATATTCTACTTTATTATTAACCACAGTTGAGGCAGGGGAATGGCCTTCCAGTTTTGCCATTACATAACCGGTGTTCCATGTCCAGAACATATCGTTGGTTGGGTCTAGTGCGCCACTTTGTGCACCACTTACATTTTTTATACTATCTACACCCAATAAAAAAGAAATACTATTGTACTTGCCGGGAGGTACATAAAACTGCATGCTGTTGCCTGTAATATTTTTTTCGTCAATTAAGTAGTAACTATTTTTTATGATAATCTTTTTATTGCCGGTTAAAAATAAATTACTGATATAATATTTAAATTTAGAGATAGTATAATTTTCTGTAAAGGGATTAGTATACATTACACTGTCTAAAACTAATGGGGCATGATTAACAGTGTTTACAAAACTGATTTTTAAATTAGGGGCAGGTAATTTTTTTTGTGCATATAATAACACAGGCAGGAATATAGCGGATATCAAACAGGCAAATCTGGCCATAATAATTTTCTTTTACCACATGTCTTTACTTACCTTTTTTCTAAAGTCTTTTATAGAGGATATTTTCTTTTTAAACTCAATACGTTTTTCTTTGGCTGCTTTAGAGGGTTTGGTGGCTTTTCGGGGTTTGGGTTTTACCAATGCGTTTTTTACAAAAGCATTCATTTTTTTTATTACCTGTTGTTTATTGCCTAACTGGCTGCGTTCGGTCTGGCTTTTTACCAGTAAAAAACCATCTGCATTAATTTTATTTACCAGCTTTTCCTGTACTAATTTTTTTTGTTCTACAGTAAAAAATGCTGAGGTTTCCACATGCCAATAACCCTCTACCATGGTTTCCACCTTGTTTACGTTTTGGCCGCCTTTACCACCGCTACGGGCCGTTTTAAATTTTATCTCGGCAGATATATCTGTCATAATTACAAATTTACCAATAAAAAGAAGGAAATTGCAGCCATATCCATCTTATTTGGGTCTATTATTTCGGTAAGACGGATTTTTTTTACATTTTTGCAAGTAATCAACCAGATGGGAAATGACCAAAAGCATATATAATTCACTTACCGAACGAAAA
>JAYSTT010000609.1:0-5370 GCA_043719495.1 Ferruginibacter sp.
GTAAAATTTGTGAAGGTTCCCGAATGGCCTTGTTTGTATGGCTCATACCTGATAAGACCGTTAAGTGTAGCAAACCAGATATACCCATTTTTATCTTCCAAAATATTGGTTACACCGCTTGGTAGCCCTTCGGCTGCGGTAAAGTGTACAAAAGTGCCCGACTGTCCATCTTTTGCGGGGGTATATTTGGTTACGCCAATACCCACACCATTGGTAAACCATAGGTTTCCTTTTTTATCTTCCACTATGGTATTTGTACCACGGCTGATGAAGCCTTCTGTTTCTGTATAATGAAAAAAGGCTTCCGGCTTTCCATGGGTTGCCGGTTCATAGCGGGTAATGCCTCCGCCATTTCCACCAAACCAAAGATGACCTCTGGAGTCTTGCAAAATAGACCGCACATCAGGAACGGAAATCCCTTCAGCCGTTCCAAAACGATAATAAGACTTACCGTCAAATTTTATTAACCCCCTTGTTGTACCAAACCACATATTACCCTCTTTATCCTCATAAGTTGCAAAAGCATAGTTGATGGGATATTGAATAATATTATTCGTTTGCCCGACTTCATCATATTTATGGATGGTTGTAATTGAATTGAACCACAGTTTATCTTTTCTGTCTCTGTAGGCAGTAGTAACAAAATTATCTGCAAGGCCCTCTGACTTGGTAAAATGTTGAAAAATACTTGTGTTGATTTTGTTTAGTCCGGCCCCCGTTGTACCAATCCAAAGTTGCCCCGACCTGTCTTCCAAAATGCAATTTTGGGGAATAAAATTAAATGAAAGTCCTTCCCCTTCTGAAATACAAATAAAGTTCTTGCCGTCATATTTACATACACCACTTCCTCTTGTACCAAACCAGATATGACCAAATTGGTCTTCTGTAATATTTGTTACATCGTTATTTGAAAGCCCATTGGCTGTGGGAAATTGAATAGGAAAATTAATGAAAATATTTCCATCAAATTTACTTACTCCACGGCTGGTGCCAAACCAAAGAGCACCTGCCTTGTCTTGCATGATACAGTTTACCGAATCGTTTGCAAGCCCTTCGTTTTTGGTAAAATGAATAAATGACTTGCCCAGCCCGACTTCGTCATTCTGGCGGGCATCAAATTTGTTTACGCCGCCTCCCAAAGTAGTAAACCATAGGTTGCCCGTCTTGTCTTCCAGTACAGATGAAACATCATTATTAGAAAGCCCCTCATTTGTTGTATAGTTAATGAAATTTCCACCCGCATTGTCTTTAGATGGTTCCAATTTACTTACTCCGCCATTCGTGGCAAACCAAATATTACCCGCCTTGTCCTCTATGGTTTTCATAACCCTGTCTCCTGCAAGTCCTTGGGTTTTGGTAAAACTGGTAAAGGTTTTGCCATCAAAGCGGCTTACACCGCTGCGTATATGGCCAAACCAGAAACTGCCTTTACTGTCTTGAAAAATAGAACGTACATCATTACTCAAAAGTCCGTTTTCCGTTCTGTAAACAACAAATGATTTGCCATCATAGCGGCTCACTCCTCCGCCAGAGGTGCCTATCCATTGATAGCCGTCTTTATCCTGAAACAGGGAGCTTACAAATTGATTTTGCAGGCCCTGGTCTATATTCAATTGCTGTATATCATACAAGGTATTTTCATTAATACGCAGTGGCAGGGCAGGGTTTATTTTGGGAGAAAATAATGGTACGGTTTTGCCTTTTGCAGCAAAGGATTTACCTGTTGGAGTAGTGCCGCCCAGCAGGTTTTGTATGGTATAGCCCTGTGGGCTGTTTGCTGCATTGTATTCGGTGAGTTGGCTTTCATCTACCTTTATTTTTTGCAAACTCTCTGGTGTAGGATAAACATTAGCCATTGGTTTAATGAGGCTCACTTTGGGTGTTACCTGCATCACTTGTGGCTTGGCAATGCTATCCATGTTTATTCTTCTGCCAATGGCAGGTATGGGTATTCCAGTGGGAATGGTTTTACCATCTACAGTTGTTATAGGTTCTATGGCTTGGCCTGTTACCACATTTACTTTGTAGCCACCCTTGGGGTTGGCTTCCCAGCTTTTGGGTGGGGTGTAGAGGGATGGTGGCGTGGTGCCATCGTCTTTGGGGGTGCTGTTACAGGCTGCGAGGAGCAGAATGGGAAGGATTTTTACAAATGCTTTCATTTTAATTTCTTTTGTTGTTTGGTTGGGGGTAAAAAATTTTCACCCGTTACTACTTTCTTGCCTGTTTTATTTTCTAATGCCAGCCTTGCATCTTTTGCAATCTTTCCCACGCCTTGGTTCGTGTCCACGCCTTGGTTCGTGTCTCACGAACCACATCTTGCATTCGTGAAACACTAACGCAGGCTGAGAGTCACGAACGCAGGCCGAGAACATATTTTCCTTTAGTTTCCTTTGACCAAATTATTCATAATGATATTTAGCTTTAAAATATTCTATAAGTTCAGCATTTCTTTTTTTCAGCTTTAGTAAATTATTCAATCTTGCTCTACAAAAACCATCATACAAGGTAAGATGGTTGAAATACTTGTTTAGCAAATCTTTATTGTTACCATATATGGCAAATATTCTTGTTTCCTGGGTAGTATCTTTCCATTTACCATAATCCCGAAGTAAGGCGGAAGTTTCACGGACGTCATTTTGTATATTTTGAAGTCCTGTAGTTTCAGCAGCTTTATAAACCTGAAGAAGTTTATCATAAAGAAGAATACTGTCTGCATCTGCCTTTTTTAGCAAACGGAGTCCGCCAGCATTTTTCAATTGCATAAGTGTACGGTCTGTATATATCAAATCTGGGAAATCTCTTGAATTAATATGGATGTTAGATAAACAGTTTGTTGGTGAGGAACTCAAGAGAGAGTCGTAACAGGGTGACATATCTTGAAAAACATTGAGTTTTTTTTCAAATCTACTAATAAGATCGTTGAAATGAGACGAATCAGTTTTTAAATCTTCATAAAAAGAATAGGTATACTGTTTACCTCTATCTCTTTCAATCTTATGCTCCAACTGATACTCTGCCAAAAATCCACAGAACACTGCAAGGAATAACATTAAAAATTCCCAGAAATAACCTTTCCAATTTTTTTTATGATGAGGCTCTGCAGGATTGTGGGCGTGATGATGTACTTCCATATCGTTTTGGTTTTCTATATTTGTTGTTTCAATTGTTTCTGTTTGTGGCAAAATATTTTCTTCTAAAGAAACAATTTCTTCAGGAATATTTTCTACTGGCTGTTTGGGTTCTATATTTTTATTTTCTTCCATTATTTTTTCTTATCCTTGTTTATAATTATAGAAGTAGGCATTTAGCTACTCCATTTTTAGTTGTGTTAAAAAAACGGGTTCATGTTTAATCATTCTACAAGTTAGATTATGAAAAATACTTTCGAATGATTTTATTTTATTAAATCTATAACAATACTCATTTAAGTAAGGTTTCAGATTTTTTACGCTATAATGTATTCCTATTAACCAAGCTTTAAGCATCATCACTTGCCTATGAAATAACCTAAAGTTTTTCTTTGGGTTACTTTCCACTTGGTTCAAATTTTTATACTCCTTTTTTAATGGAATATACCCTCTCCATTTATCTGTTCTAATGTTTGCTTCTTTGTCTATATGCTTTTCAAAAAATGGTTTTAATTGCTTAGTGCCGCCATCGGATATTTGGATTGCTTGGCATTGCACTATCCCTTTCTTTTCCATCTTAATTCCCATTACCACTTGTTTTTTCTTGCCCTTGCTACGTCTTACCTTTCCTTCTTCATATCCTCCAACCCACGCCTTGGTTCGTGTCCACGCCTTGGTTCGTGTCTCACGAACCACATCATGCATTCGTGAAACTCTAACGCAGGCTGAGGAATACAATAGCTAAAGTTGGCTTAAATCCGTCAGCCATGCTTTCAAATAAAGCAGCTGCAATTTCCTCTCTGTTGATTTACCTTTTATTGATTTTGCTTTCATGATAATGTTTAATTAACCATTGCATTATTTACCTGGTAAGTATCTGCATACTGCTGAAAGTTTGTCGCCTTACCATCTTTTAACCGCCATATATGGGTAAACTGTGCTTTGATAATATTGCCGGTTATTTTATGCTTTGCATTATATCTGCCGGTTACGATGACCATTTCATCTTTTGTTTCATGAAATTCATGATCGGATAGTGTCCAATATTCCCAGTCAGCACCTATCCGTCCAAATACTCCTTCGGCCACTGCCTGTGGTCCCATGTAAGGATTACGGTCAGCATATGGGAAATTCTCAGCTTCATTCCATTCAATAGCTTCATCCATTGCACCGAGAAAAGCAGGGAAGTCTCCCTTTGCAACTGCATCATACATTCCTGTTACGATTTCTAAATTTTTCATGTTTGTATTTTTAGTTTTGATAATTGATTTAATTCATTTTTCTTTTAATGCCACCCAGCTATTTGTAGTGGAGTGAAATTCATATTTACCATTTATTCCACGCCCAAATTCCCCATAGGAATAAAAACCTGCCATGGGTGCATTCCAAACAACTCTTCGGCTTTGTTCGTGTCTCACGAACCACACCTTGCATTCGTGAGACACGAACGCAGGCTTAGGGAATAAAAACCTGCCATGGGTGCATTCCAAACATCCTCAGCCATGCTTTGTGCCAAAGCAACTTTAATTTCTTCTGTTGATTTTCCTTTGATTGATTTGGCTTTCATTGATTTGTTATTTACCAAATGTTTTAATGATAGAATCTTCCATAGGCGACTTAAGTTTTATGATGCTATCCAATACATCATTCGGTATAGTAGTTGATAAAATATATTGTTGCACTTTCCAATCATTACCTTGTTTTACCAATACGCCTGAGCCTCTGCAAATTTTCATTTGGGTATTTAGCAGTTCATCAAACCAAGCAAATGTTCCTGTTTTATCAAAATAAATATGGCGTTCTAATGCTCTAAAATTCCAGGCGCTGCCTTTTTCAAATATTGGTTTTGCCCATGCCATAAATGCTTTTTTATCCCAACGTTCGGTAGCATCTGTACCAGTAAAAATAGCATCTTCACTATAAAAATTAAAGTAATTTGTAAAGTCTGCTTTTGCAGCAGCACTATTAAAAGAATCGAGCATAGTTATTATTAGCTTTTGCTCATTGGTTGTATCTGTAATTGCACTATCATTTGTTTTTGTCTTTTGGTTGCAGGAATATATTAACGCTATACCAAGTAATAGATTTAGAATATTATTTTTTTTCATTTTATAATTTTTTTAATTTGTTTTCTTCATCTGCTACATGTTGTAAATAGTAACTATATAATAGTTGTCCCTACGCCTGCGTTCGTGTCTCACGAACCACACCTTGCATTCGTGAGACACGAACGCAGGCTTAG
>JAYSTT010000610.1:0-5352 GCA_043719495.1 Ferruginibacter sp.
GTACAAAATCTAATAAAAACCCCAATATTAAATTGGGTTTTTTATTTTACCGCTGTTGATTATTTGGAATAACAAGGTTAGATTTATATTGATCAATTATTCTTTTACTGCCTCGTTAAATGCTTATCTTGTTTAATAAATAACCCCTGATAACATTATGCTTGATAAATTAAAAACGCTTTGGTGGTATTTTAAACAACCCGGTGGCGCAGGACTTATAAAAAATCTCTTACTTCAAAAAACATTATACCGAAAAAAAGAAAACACCGCTGCCGAATCTGTTAATTGGTGTTTGCAAAGGGCGGTATCTACTAACGAAGCAATACAAATAATTACGGGTAAACCTGCAGTTACAAATAATGTTCGTGCCGCTTTTCCAGCCCAATTTAATTATGCAGATAAAATGATTAAAGAAACACCTTTTGCAATGGGAGGTGCCGGAAATATGCAGTTGCTGTATGATTTTTGCGAAATTACCCAGGCAGTAAAAGTGTTGGAAACCGGGGTTGCTTATGGCTGGTCTTCATTAGCTATTTTGTTATCGCTAAATAAAAGGGCAGGGGCTAAACTTGTTTCTACAGACATGCCTTATGCAAAAATGGGTAACGATAATTTTGTAGGTATAGTTGTACCGCCGGAGCTTAAAACCAATTGGGTACTTATTGCCGAGCCCGATACTTCTGCTATACCCAAATCTTTAAAAATTTTGGATACTGCCGATCTTATACATTACGACAGCGATAAATCTTATGTGGGCCGCATGTATTGTTATCCCATCCTTTACCAACTTTTACGAAAAGGGGGGCTTTTTATATCTGATGATATACAGGACAATGTTGGGTTTAAGGATTTTTGTAAACAAATAAAAAAAGAGCCCATTATTATTGCTTACGAAAATAAGTTTATAGGCCTTTTTGTAAAGTGACTATTAATTCAAAACACTATTAGTTTTTGCCTTAAAGGCTATTTCTTCTTAAAACTAAAGAAGTATAACTGCCTTCCTCACTAAAAATGGCATTGATATTGCTATATCAAAATCCTTAAACTCACTCACCCAATGCAACTAACTATGAAAAATGCTAGGCTGCTATTCATTTTTTTGCTAAGTATAATAATTTTTATATCCTGCAAAAAAACTGGGATACTTGTACCGCTGCCCCAACCAGAAATTAAATTATCCTATATCAGTTTTAAGCAGGATACAGCTTCAATAACACTTTCAATTACAACAGCCAGAAAAGAGAATGTAGGCAGTTTATTTGCCACATCTGTAGAAGGAAAATTACCCGATAGCATAGTGCGGAAAAATAATTTAATTATAAGGGTTACCGGCGATAGTGCCAGGGCTTATAACAACAACGAAATATTTGCCAGCTATACAGATTCGCTGGGGGTTACTTATGCAAACACCATTGCAGATACTGCTAATAAAGTAACCATAACCAAATTGCAAAAAATAAAACTGGGCATTGTAGAAGGTAATTTTACCATACGGGTTAGTAATAATACCAAAACAAAAACGTTATTACTTAGTGGGGGAAAGTTTTCTACCAGTTTTTTTGAGTAAAAAAATATTTGGCAAAATATTTGTTAACATAAATAAACAAAGAACTACCCTTACCTATTTAGATTAATCCAAAACAGTTTATCTAAATTTTAGTTCCCTGAATTTTTTTCAGCAATTTTTTATACCATTTTAATAAACCTGTTTCTGTAATCATTTTATAGTTGTTAAATTTTTATCCTTTATGAATGAAAAACTTACTAAAGTTACTGCTGCAAAACATCATGCCGATTTAACTGCAAAAGTTTTAAATAGTCCTTTAACTGAAGGCCTGCAGGAATACAGCGGCGCATGGGATACAGCACAAATAGTTCATCTTTTAAAAAGAACATTATTTGGTGCAAAGCCACTGGATATACAATATTTTAAAACCAAAACCCTGCAGCAATCAGTTGATGAATTATTGCAACCAACGGCGCCACCTTCCACAGTTCCTTTAAATAATTACAGCGTTAATGGTTATGTTGATCCAAGTGGAGTGGCACTTTGGCAAACCTGGATAAATACTGGTATTAACGTTGCCGATAAAGAATTAAATCAAAGAAGGATTAATTCTTTTAAAACCTGGTGGCTAGGGCAGGCATTACAGCCCTCCCGTTCTATTCACGAAAAAATGCTGGTGTTTTGGCATAATCATTTTGCAATAAATACAGATAACTCCGGCGATAAAATAAAAGCAAGGTTTTGGTATAATCATTATCTGGCATTACGGCAAAATGCATTAGGCAATTTTAAAAGCATGGCTAAAGCAATAACGCTGGATCCTGCTATGCTGTTTTTTTTAAATGGCGAGAGTAATTTTAAAGGATCACCTAACGAAAACTTTGCAAGGGAATTACAGGAATTATATACCGTTGGTAAAGGCCCTAACTCAAAATATACCGAAGATGATGTAAAAGCCGCCGCATTGGTACTTACCGGCCATACGGTTAGCCCAACAACATTTACTTACATTTTTGATGCAGGAAAACATGATTCAACTAACAAAGAGTTTTCTTCTTTTTACGGTAACAAAATAATTACCGGGTATAGCGGTGCTACTGGCGCAAACGAAATAGACGATTTGCTTGATATGATTTTTTCTCAGGAAGAATTAGCTAAACATATCTGCAGAAAAATTTACCGCTTTTTTATTTATTATAAAATTGACAGCAATATTGAACAAACAATTATTACACCGCTTGCACAAATATTCCGGAATAATAATTTTAATATCCAACCTGTACTGGCTGCATTATTTAAGAGCAAACATTTTTACGATCTTATTTATTCATCGGCCTGTATTATTAAAAGCCCGTTAGATTTTGTAATTGACTTGTGTAATGAGTATGGGGTTACGCTACCAAATAATACCGATAATGAAGCCACTTATTCAGTTTGGCAAAGTATTCAAAACGAAGCAAGCGAAATGCAGCAGGAGCTGGGGGCAATACCCGAAGTTGCAGGATGGTATGCCTATTATCAGGAACCTGCTTTTCATGAGTTATGGGTAAACACAGCTACCTATACACGGCGTAATATTTTTACCGACAGGATGATTGCAGATGGTGTTACCAATAATAATCAAACTATTTTGATAGATCCAATTGCGTTTGCCAGCCAACTGGCTAATCCGGGTAACCCTAATTTATTAATTACGCAGTCACTCGAAATTTTGCTGCGTTACCCATTATCCGAAAGCGCAAAAGAATTTATTAAGCGGTCTATTTTATTAAGTGGCCAGTTGCAGGATTATTACTGGACAAATGCCTGGGATGCTTACAAGGCAAACCCCACCGATGCAGGTAATAAAGCTATTGTATTAAGCAGGTTAAAATCATTTTATAAATATATAATGAACCTGCCCGAATATCATTTGTGTTAATCATCCAATTCCTTATCTATGCAAAGAAGATCATTTTTAAAACAAACTATACAAGGCGCATTATTGCCTTCTATTTTAGGCGGCATGTCTGTAAAAGCATTTGGCAACTCTACTTTTTTACAATCGCTTAGCGGTGCCGATAACGATCATGTGCTGGTATTAATTCAGTTAGCCGGTGGTAATGATGGGTTAAATACAATTATACCTTTAGAATTTTACAGCGATTACAACCGTATAAGGCCAAATATCGCTATACCCGAAAACAGGGTTTTAAAACTCAATAATAATCTTAAATCGGGCCTGCATCCTTCATTAACAGGTATGCAGCAAATGTATAACGACGAAAAATTGTGTGCCATACAAGCGGTGGGTTACCCATCTGCCAATGGATCGCATTTTCGCTCAATGGATATTTGGACAACAGGTGCCGATGCAGAACAATATTTATCAACTGGCTGGGCTGGCCGCTATTTAAATCATCAATATCCAAATTACCCAATTGGTTTTCCTAACGATGCAATGCCCGATCCTTTAGCGTTGCAAATTGGTTCGGTTTTATCACCCGTATTTTTAAGCCCTACAGGTTTTGATGCACTGGCTATTGATGACAGCCTTAATTTTTATAATCTGATTGACGCTATACAAGATCCCACGCCCAATACACCCAGCGGTGTGGAGTTAACTTATTTACGCACTATTGCAAGGCAAACTAACCGGTATGCCGAAGTAATAAAAGCTGCTGCTGCAAAAGTTACACAACAAGCAGCATACCCTGCAGATAATTATTTAGCTGCACAATTAAAAGCTGTTTCCCGATTAGTAGCAGGTGGTTTAAAAACAAAAATATACATGGTAGGCATGGGTGGTTTTGATACCCATGCCGGACAGGTAAACGGTGGTAACACACTTACCGGAAACCATAGTGGGTTATTAAAACAGGTTTCCGAAGCTATTACCGCTTTTACACAAGATTTAAAATTCCTTGGTGTTTCAAAAAGGGTTTTAGGAATGACTTTTTCTGAATTTGGAAGGCGCATGCAAAGCAACGGAAGTTTAGGTACCGATCACGGTGCCGCACAGCCCATATTTTTATTTGGGGATAGTGTAAAGCAGGGCATACTCGGTAAAAATCCTGATATGCCAGCAGCCGGGCAAGCAGTAGATAATGTACCCATGCAGTACGATTTTCGTTCGGTGTACTCTACTATTTTAAGAGATTGGTTTTGTTTGCCGCCGCAGGATGTGGATACTGTTTTATTAAAAAATTATCAATATCTGCCGGTAATAAAATCTACAGCATGTAATATGGATATGCAGGAGCTGAATAATTTAGGTAATAATTTAATTATTAATTATCCCAATCCATTTACCAATTCGACAAAAATTACATTTAAATCGGAAGGTGGCCACACATTGGTACAAATTTTTGATACTACTGGCAAAAGGATTGCAACACTTGCCGATCAGGTTTATGCAGCAGGCACTTATACTGTTACTTTTAATACCCAAACATTGGCAGCTGGTGTGTACTATGCAAGGTTACAAAATGGTTCTTTACAACAAGTGCGGCCAATGCTAAAAGTTAAAGGATAAAATTATTAAAGCAATTAACCCTTAAAACAGCTTTTTAAATAAACCAGATGAAGCGCTTTATTTATATACTATTTTTTATCTGCTCAACTTTTATGGTTGAACGATTGTCTGCACAAACTGTATATGCTATTCAGCATAGTACAACATGTTCAGGCACTTCAGTAACTTTTAACTCTACTGTTTTTGAAACAGCACAATTTCCCGATACTATTTTCTGGAGATTTGGAGATATGGCCAGCGGATTATTAAATACTGCAAAAGATATTCAGCAACCCACCCATATTTTCAATACACCTGGTACTTATATAATTTCTTTACATGTAGTTGATCC
>JAYSTT010000062.1:0-10490 GCA_043719495.1 Ferruginibacter sp.
CAGTTGTATAAGCGGTGTTTGAAGTAAATACAATTATTGTTAACCCAATAGTATGAAAAATGGACTTGATTTTAAAAGATTGGCTTTTACTTCAATTTACTTACTTATCATAAATTTTAATTTTGGCCAAAACAAAAATGATAATAAGACAATTACAAAGGAAAGTGATTCGGTTAAAAGTGAAAAAGCTATTGCATTGGTACTAACTTATACAAGGCTAGCAAAAAATAGAGATCTCGATAGCTTAATAGCTCTTTCAGATACACAATTCAAGAGGGTTTTCAAAATTGATTCTAAACACGAAAAAATAGATATATATAAAACACTTGACGAATTAAGGAACTCATTAGAAAAATATTTTAATAAAGGCCTGCATTCAGTTTTATTGACTTTAGATACAATTTATATTTCTCGTATCAATAAAAAGGTACTGAGAAAAAAAAATATGTATGACGAAATTTATTTTGTAACCATGCTTTCTAGATATACTGGAGGGGAAAGTAATACTGAAAAAAAGTTAAACACTCTGTTTGTTGTTAGAATGAAAACGAATCCCAAAATTATTGGCGTAATTGAAGAGTAAAATAATTTAATTATTATCCAAAAAAAAATTGTGAAGTTAATAATAACGCTGAGATAAAAATTAAAGTTCCCCAATAGTATGCTGTACAGGTGAGTCCCCAGGCTCGGCACAAACCTTTCTCGGGATCTGTGATGACACAACGATGATGAATAAAGTTAATAATACCGTTACAAAAAAATGGTTGGCGAAACGCCAACCATTAACTTTATTAACTTGATAAACTATCTTTATTTCAAAATTTTCAACAACTTTCTTTCCAATGCCGGGCCTCGTAAATTTTTACCAATAAGTTTTCCATCGGGGTCTATTAAATAATTTTGGGGAATACTGCCAATTTGAAATTGCTGGGCCACCGAATTTTGCCAGAACTTTAAGTCGCTTAAATGTGTCCAGGTTAGCCCATCGGCTTTTATGGCTTCCACCCAGGATGATTTTTCTCTGTCTAATGAAATGCCCAAAACTGTAAAATTTTTATCCTTGAATTTATTATAAGCCATTACCACATTCGGATTTTCCTGGCGGCATGGCCTGCACCAACTGGCCCAAAAATCAATGAGCACATATTTGCCCCTGAAAGAAGAAAGAGTTACAGGTATACCTGAGGTATCAGCCTGGGTAAATTCGGGTAATACATAACCAAGGGCAGTTTCTTTTGCCTGTGCAATTACCTGTGCCACTGCAATAGCCATTGACGTTGTTTTTATTTCGGCTGGTAGCTGATTATATAATTCATCTGCCTTTATTAAATCTTCCGTTAATTGGTAATACCTGTAAATGGCCAACGGATTAATAAATGCCGAAGCATGTGTTGATGCAAATTGATAAGTTAACTCTGTTGCTTTTGCAGTGATGGCAGAATCGTAAGGCAAAGCTTCATTAAATGCATTTTGATAAGGCTGCAGTAAATTATTGAACTCTAAAAAACCCTGATGTGCAGGTGAACCCGTAACAATAACTTTATCAAGCGTTTCTTTTGTTGCTGTAAGTTTTACTTTGCTGTTATCTAAAAAAATAGTTACATACAATGGTTGTTTATTAAACTGCAGTATTTTAAAATCGGGTGATGAAAGTTTTCCTTTTAAAATAAATTTTTCTTTGCTAATGATTACTTCATTTTCTGCTGCACCTGTTTGCCCGTTTAAAAATGAAACAGTTGTGCCATCGGCAAAGCCTTTCACGTCTCCATTTATTATAAAACCGCCGTTTAATGCGGTATCGGGTACTGCCGCAACTGGTTTTACTATTGCTTTAGTTTTTGTTTTAGGCTTAAGTTTTGTTTTTTGTGCAAAAGCAAAAATTGGCAATATTATTATTAATAGAAAAATCCGTTTCATTATTTTTATTTGAATACGCAATTTACTTGCTTTTTTGCAAATGGATTAACCAATGATACTATTTACAAATTCTTTAGTAGTTTGGTTAATATCAGTAGTATGTTCTAAGGCTTTTATATAGGCACTGCCAATAATGGCACCATTAGTATATTTACAGGCAGATGCAAAGCTCGCTTTGTCTTTAATTCCGAACCCGACCAGCACTGGATTTTTTAAATTCATCTGCTGCAGTTTTTTAAAATACCCCTCCTGCCCTTCAATGGCTTTGTTTTTACCTGTGGTGGAAGAAGAAGAAACGGCATAAATAAATCCGCTGCAAAGCGTATCAATTTTTTTTATTCTTTCTTCACTTGTTTCAGGTGTTACTAAAAAAATAAATTTTAAATCATTTTTATCAAACAAAGGTTTGTACATGGTTTCAAATTCGTACATGGGTAAATCAGGAAGTATAACACCGTCCACTCCCACTACTTTTGCAGCGGCACAAAACTTTTCTATACCAAATTGTAAAATAGGATTCATGTAACCCATTAAAATAACAGGAAGAGCCTCCCCAACCCCTCCCGAGGAGGGGCTTTTGCGAAGATTATGCAATTGTTGAAAAAGTATTTCAATCGTCATGCCATTTTGCAAAGCAACCCCACTGCTTTGCTGTATTACTTCGCCATCTGCCAAAGGGTCACTGTATGGCATACCCAGTTCAATAATATCGGCACCATGCTGTTGTAATGCAGCTATCACTTCTGCTGTGCTATGCAATTTTGGATAGCCTGCTGTGCAATACACATTTAATACGTTTGCTTTTTTTTCTGCAAATATTTTGTCTAATCTGTTCATATAATATCAACTTCCATTTTTATGTTCGATCTTTTGTATTCCGATTTAAAATCTCTAATTTCTGTAAAGCCGAATTTTTTATACAAATGAATGGCGGGGCCAAGCAACGTATTCGAATATAAAATTACTTTTTCCAGTTGCATCTTTTTGGCTTCCTGCAAACAAAATTCCATCATGACATTGCCAATATTTTTTCCCTGGAAATTTTCATCCACCGCCATTTTAGATAATTCGAAAACAGTATCACTGTGCTTTATCAGTGCAAAAGTGCCGGCTACTTCATTATTGTATAGCGCAAAAAATATAAAGCCGCCTTTATCAATAAAATATTCTCTTGGGTTAGCCAGCATTTTTTCATCAATCGGTTCTACAAAAAAATATTTTTGCAGCCAGGCTTTGTTGAGATTGGTAAAATGTACTGCCAATTCATCTGAAAAAGGTATTATCAAAATGTTGTTTTCCATATCAGTAGTTTATAACCTTTCTGCTGGTTTTATATCCAGCATTCTCCCGCCTAACGAAATAGTACGATAAGCAGGTTTAGCATCTATATCTAAAATTAATTTATACAATGCAGTTGGCTTAGTTGGCTTTGGAAAATTTACAATCAAGCTATCCCCTTTTCTTTCTATAGTATAATTTTTTGCATCAAACCCATCATCTAAACAATATTCAAATTCGTACCGTTCGCCATTAATGTTTGATATCATTTTAATGGGTGTTATTTCATTTGTGCAGGCGCCAATTTTTTCTGCTTTTAGTTGGTGGTTGATGAATGAGTTGCTACAGGAAGAAAGGAGGAAGATGAGTGATGCTGTTAGAAAGTATTTCATGTTTGTTGTTTTAACTACCGCCCCCTAAATCCCCCTGAAGGGGGACTTTAAAGACTCTGCGGTTTTGAAGTTTCTTTTATTGTTTGAAGCTGTATGCTTTTAATATTGTCGATCCTATTTTTAATTTCTATAATCACTTTATCTATTTCGCATTTTATTTCATGATTTGCAAATCGAATTACTTTTATACCAAAATCAATTAAATCATTTTCTCTGATGATATCATTGGCTTTTACATCTTCTCTATTATTAATATCGCCATCTATTTCAATAACCAGTTTTAATTCGTGACAATAAAAATCTGCAATGTACATCCATATTGGATGCTGCCTTCTGAATTTATATCCCAACTGATTATTCATGATATAGCCCCACAATAGCTTTTCTTCATGTGTCATATTCTTTCTCAGAAACTCCGCATTTTCAAATATTGGCTTTATTGCTCCAAAGTGCATGTCGTTTTTCATAATCCCATTTTGTTTAAACTTCAAAATTGAAAGACTACTCAAAATATTATTCTCTTTAAAGTCCCCTTCAGGGGGATTTAGGGGGCCACATGCTTCATATAAGTATCCAAATCCTTATCACCCCTTCCACTCAAACACACCACCACTACATCATCTTTTTTAAAACTCATTTTATTTAATGCAAACAAAGCATGAGCACTTTCCAATGCAGGAATAATCCCTTCTAATTTACTTAATTCAAATGCTGACGATAAAGCTTCTTCATCTGTTGCACTCATAAATGTACCACGGCCGCTCTCATACAAATGTGCATGTAAAGGGCCAATGCCAGGATAATCTAATCCTGCTGAAATACTGTGTGGCTCCACCACCTGGCCATCTGCGGTTTGCATCAATAAACTTTTACTGCCATGCAAAATACCAGGCTTACCCAGTTGCGTTGTTGCAGCACTCATGCCACTATCAATACCGCAACCGGCAGCTTCCACTGCAATTAATTTTACATTAGCGTCATCTAAAAAATGATAGAACGCTCCTGCTGCATTACTACCACCACCCACACATGCCATCACATAATCAGGATTTACATTGCCCGTTTTTTCTAATAATTGTTTTTTAATTTCTTCACTTATCACACTTTGAAACCTTGCCACCATATCCGGATAAGGGTGTGGCCCCACCACACTGCCAATAATATAATGTGTATCCACAGGATTATTAATCCAGTCACGTATGGCTTCGTTGGTAGCATCTTTTAAAGTTTTGCTGCCGCTGGTGGCAGGTATCACCGTTGCGCCAAGCATCTTCATACGGGCAACATTAGGCGCTTGCCGTGCAATATCCACTTCACCCATGTACACAATGCACTCCAGCCCTTTTAATGCACACACTGTTGCAGTTGCCACCCCATGCTGACCAGCACCTGTTTCTGCAATAATTCTTTTTTTACCCAACCGCTCTGCCAATAAAATTTGCCCAATGGTATTGTTAATTTTATGAGCTCCGGTATGGCAAAGGTCTTCCCGCTTTAAATAAATGGTTGCACCATACTTTACACTCAACCGCTCTGCTAAAAACAATGGTGTTGGCCTGCCCACATAATCTTTCAGCAAATCCCAAAAATCTTTTTGAAATTGTTCTTCATAAATTATTTTTAAATAATTCTCTTGCAAGGTTTGCACATTGGGATAAAGCATTTCCGGGATAAATGCCCCGCCGAAATTGCCGTAATAACCGTGTTCGTTTACTGTGTAGTTCATGATATTTTTACCTCACCCCAACCCCTCTCCAAAGGAGAGGGAACTGGAAGATTACTTTTTATTTTTTTGTACCTAACATTTGTAATTGTATTTAGCTTCATTGGCGTCGCACTCTTCAACTGGATTTCTTTATTGAGCTTTTATCTTAGCGTATATGTTCATCTAAAGGCTTCCAGCTATCATCAAAGTCATACCATTTTGTATCAGGCTTCTTAACTAAGTTTTTAAATATCAACTTTTCATTCTCTCCAACTTCATAAAAATCTTTCTGCCAATCTCTTAATGACAAGCCATTATTTGCACCTTCTGTACTATCGGGGTCATCAAATTGCAAATCGTCATCTTCCCAATTACAAATACGACAAATTTCAAAAGTGCCTGGAGGTTCTTCTTTAAGTGTCTTATAGCCACAGCATGGGCAAGTAAACAGATTCGTCTCTTTCTCTTGTATTATTTTCATCCTAATACTTTTGTTATATTAACCTCTTCTAATTCTGTTGTTACTTAGCGACCAACAACAGATATATTCAATCCAAAAAACTCCGTATCCACCTGCATGAAAGGAAAAGTTTCTGGCAAGTCCGCTTTATCAATTTTTACAAATCCGTTTTTTACATAAAATCTTTTAGCGGCATGCAACTGTTCTACTGTGCCTAAATAAATTTCGGTAATATTTTTTAATCTGCACCAATCAATCAGTTTATCCATCAGCAATTGGCCAACACCTTTTTCTCTTCCCCTGTAATCTTTATGTACAAACATTTTTCGTAATGCTGCCTGTCCGTTATCAAAATCAATTAATGCAATAGTGCCAATTAGTTTTTCATCTTCTACCGCCACCCAAAAATGGCTATTCTTTTTAAAATAAAAGTTTTCAATATCCAATAAATCTGGTTGGTCTGCTAAAGTAAGCGGTACATTAAATTCGTTGTTCTGTATATTTAAAATCAACGCTGCAATATCTTGCTTATATTTTTCGGTATAGGTTTCTATCTTAATCATTACTTTATATTTCGCAATACATCTGCCGCCCCTACGGGGCTTGTTACATACTTTTTACTTCTTTCTACAAACCTTTCTCCCCTACGGGGCTTAATACACTGGGGTGTTTTATTTTCTACCAACCTGCCGCCCCGATGGGGCTTAATACATTTACAATTTTTAATTTTCGCTACTATCTCCTCCTTTTCCCCCTTTAGGGTATAGGGGCTCTTCGCAACAATCTTCTCCGTAATCAGTTCCCCCTTCAGGGGGCGGAGGGGGCTTTTTACTTCATCCCCTGCTTAAACAACAACACCTGCCCCATATCTTTTACACCCGGTTCTTTTTCAAACTTGCTGTTAATATCAACACCAAAATAATCAGGATGTTTAAACTTTTTAATTTTTGCAATATCATCCACACTTAATCCACCACTTAAGAAAAATGGTTTTTCAATTTTTGCTTTGCTTAAAATTTTCCAGTCAAATTGTTTACCGGTGCCGCCGGTTTCGCCATCAGGGCTTTTGGTATCAAACAAATAATAATCGCAAACGGCATCGTAGTCGGCAACTAAGGCATCAATATCGGTGGTGGTTTCGTCAATGTTAAATACTTTTATCACTTCTACTTCGCTGCTTAAGTCTTCACACATTTCCGGACTTTCCTCGCCATGCAATTGCACCACATCCAAACCGTATTCATCAATGGCATCCAGCACATCAATCATTTCAGGGTTTTTAAATACACCTACTTTTTTAAGGTCAAAGTCAGCATTTTTTATTGCTTCTTTATCTAATTTATCTCCTACATACCTTGGAGAATCTTTTACAAAAATTAATCCGGCAAATTCAATGTTTAACCCGTCTAACTGTTGCAATTGTTTTAATTGTGTAATGCCACAAACTTTAATGTTCATAATCTATATATTGTTTTTATCTTTTTTACTTTGTAAAAATTTTCCCGCAGATTACGCTGATTTCGCAGATTAAAACATAATTGTATTCATCTATGTAAATCCATGTAATCCGTGGCTACCTCAACTGTTGTGTAAAGTTTTTAATCAAATTAATATCTTTTATCCCGGGCAGTACTTCAAATTTGGTGCTTATGTCAATAGCAAATAATGCTTTTGCTTCCGGCTTTTGGGCAAACGCATTTAAGTTTTCTGCATCGCCGGCTTCAATCATACCGCTTAAAAAATACGGTTTCCTTGCCACCACACCGTGCAATTTTTGCAGGTTTAATTTTTTACCGGTGCCGCCAAACCCCACGCCTTCGGTATCAAACATAAACATATCGCAGTGGCTCATGTACTCCTGTATGCGGTAACCAATATTATCCGTTTCGCTAAAACGAAAAGCTTTTACTACCGAAATATAATCCGCAATTTTTTCACAGAACTTTGGTGTTTCATCGCCGTGCAATTGTACCATGTGCAAGCGGCATTCATCCACCATTTGCAATACTTCTTCTACCGAGGCATTTACAAAAACCCCCACTTTGTTCAGTTTATTTTCTTTCTTTATCTGGCTTGTCGTCATGGTACGTAAAACATACCGTGGCGATTTAGGATAAAAAATAAACCCGGCAAAGGACACTCCTGCATCGGGCAATTGAACCAATTGCTCTTCCTGCGTAATACCGCAAACTTTTACTCTCATAAGCCCCCTCCTAACCTCCCCCAAAAGGGGAGGAATTTTTTAGTTGGTTAACAAAATCAGCAAAAGCAATCGTTGGGTTGGGCTGCTTCATAAAATTTTCTCCAATTAAAAAACCTTTGAACCCAGATTTTTTGAAGGTACAAATTGTATCAATGCTATTGATACCACTCTCAGCAATTTTTATTTTATTGGCAGGTATTTTTTTCCCCAATTCTATAGATCTGTTAATATCTACTGTAAATGTTTTTAAGTCACGGTTATTGATGCCTACTATTTCGGTAGCATCGCAAATATGTTGCAACTCATCTTCGGTGTGTATTTCCAGTAACACTTCCAGTTGCAGGCTCTTTGCAAATTCTGCCAGTTCATTTACTCTTTTAGGTGATAAGCAAGCTGCAATCAACAAAATTACATCTGCTCCCATTGCCCTGGCTTCAACAATTTGGTATTCATCAATAATAAAATCTTTACGCAAAATGGGGATATTATTAATCCTTGCTTTTCGTAAATCGTCGGCGGTGCCTCCAAAAAAATGTTCGTCGGTTAATACAGATAAACAACTAGCGCCATTAGCCGTGTAAGCGGTTGTTACATCCACTACATCTGCTGTATTATTAATAATTCCTTTTGACGGCGATTTTCTTTTAAACTCTGCAATGATGCCGGTTTTGGTTTCATCCAACAAAAATTGCTTCAGCGAAAATGTTTGCCTTGTATAAAAATTACTTTGTTGCAATTCTTCAAGCGCAACTTTTTCTTTAGCTGCTGCTACTTCAATCTTTTTGTGTTCAATTATTTTATCTAAAATATTCATAAGCCCCTGTCCCCTGAAGGGGAACTTAAATTGTTACTTAATTATTAATAGGTTGTTTCTTTTAATTTCATTTTCGTATAAAAGTAAAATTCATTTTTCGCTTTGCTTCTCTACATGATTAGTTCCCCTTTAGGGGGCTAGGGGGTTAATATTTTTTGTAATGATTCATACGCTTTTCCGCTTTCCAAACTTTCCACGGCGGCATGGTAACAATCTTCGTAAGTTTTATATTTGCCGGTGCATTGCAATGCCATTGCCGAATTAGCAAAAATCACTGCATTTTGTGCCCAGGTACCTTCGCCTTTTAAAATTTTCAAAAATATTTTTGCCGCTTCTTCTACGGTATTACCACCATAAATATCTTCGGCATTCACCATTCTTTTACCTAAAGCTTCTGCCGTTAAAATCTTTTCGCCTTCGTTGGTAATTACTTTTGTATCACCCGTTAAAGAAATTTCATCATAACCATCCAATGAATGAATGATGGTAAATTGGCCACCGCCCTGCTGCAATAAATAATTGTATATCCTTGCCATTTCTAAATTATACACCCCTACTAATTGATATTTTGGAAATGCAGGATTTACCATTGGCCCCAGCATATTAAAAAATGTACGTACACCTAAATTTTTTCTTATTGGTCCTACTGCTTTTAATGCAGGATGAAACATGGGTGCATGCAGGAAACAAATATTTGCTGTTTCAATTTCTTTTTGCAAAGCAACGGCATCGTTTTTAAATTTATAACCCAGTTGCTCCATCACATTACTACTTCCACTTACCGATGTTGCTCCATAGTTACCGTGTTTGGCCACTTTGTTTCCCGTACCCGCCACAATAAAACAACTTAGTGTTGAAATGTTGAATGTATTTTTTCCATCGCCACCGGTGCCTACAATATCAATTACATCATGGCCATTCAGATCCACTCTTACACAAAGTTCCAGCAAAGCATCCCTAAAGCCCTGCAATTCATCAATGGTAATACTCCGCATTAAAAACACAGTGATGAATGAAGCCATCTCACTTTCGTTATACATGTTTTTAGAAATGTTGAGTAACACTTCTTTGGCTTGTTCACGAGTGAGTGTTTTGTGTTCGAATAAGTAGTTAAGAATTTTTTTCATGCCCCTGTCCCCTAAAGGGGAACTTAGATTTAAAGTTTAAAATAAAATTTCAACTTCTATAATTATTAAAAAGTGATTCAAATTATTATGCTCCAAAGTCCCCTTTAGGGGATTTAGGGGCTAACCAGTTTCTCAAAATCGTTTCACCATCAGGTGTTAACACACTTTCGGGATGAAACTGCACGCCTTGTACATCATAAATTTTATGTTGCAAAGCCATGATATAACCGTTATCATCAGTGGCAGTTACTTCCAGTTCTTGCGGAAAATTTTCGTTACTGATAATCCAGCTATGGTAGCGACCTACTTCAATTATATTGGGCAGGCTACTTAACACAGGGTGAGCCACCCTTTTGGGGTGACTCACCCCAGCGACTTTTGTTATTGGTGTAGCAACTCCATGATACACTTTACTAAGGTTAGTCAATGTTCCGCCAAAAGCTTCACCTATTGCCTGGTGGCCAAGGCAAACACCGAGTATAGATTTTGTTGCCGCATATTGTTTTATCAATGGTAATAACAAACCTGCTTCGGATGGAATGCCGGGCCCTGGCGATAAAATAATTTTATCGTAAGCATTTACCTGCTCTAAAC
>JAYSTT010000611.1:0-2211 GCA_043719495.1 Ferruginibacter sp.
AAAAAGTATTGCCAGCTATCAGCACATATAAATTGCCGGTATAATTATTTACGGCTTTAGGTTTGTTTATTTTTCTTTCCCAATGCCCAAAATGATACAAACCGTCGCTTTTCTTTTTGGTAAGAAAAAGCAAGCCAAGGTTATCCATGAAATTGCCTTTAATATATTTTGAATAAGGCCGTAAAGATTTTACCACCGCATAAGAAGTATCAGCAACTTTAAAATTAACCCGGCTTACATATTTCGTTAATAAGGTTGAAAGCCTGATTCTTCCGCCACCATTATTGCGGATATCAATCACTACATTATCAATCCCGGTTTTTTTAATGTAACTGAAAGTTTGCCTGTAAAATTTGCGCAGGCTGCCGCCGGAAAAAGAGTTGATTGTTATGATAGCAGTATTATCTGTGGTATCAACAGCCAGCGAACGGGTTTCCCGTAATCTTTCCTGGCGGGTTTGTTTTTTTTGCTTTGGCTGTCTTATGGTAACGGTGCTGTCTTTTGTTTTTTTAGCACTGTCTGTAACCAAACCAAAAGCAGGAATATTGATGCGTTGCTCATTTCCGGATTTATCAAGATAAGTTACGGTGTATGTTTGGCTCACACCAAAAATATTGCGGTGATAATAAGGGAAACTGTTGCTCAGCCTGCTGTAATTAACATTGATGGCGTAACCATCTTCGGTCATATACCCAAACATGTTTTTTATAAGATCAGCGTTTTTAATTCCGTTTATGGAAGTGATAAGCGTACCTCTTTTTAAAACAGAATCTTTTCTGTTTAGATTGGTGGTAACAGCCATCGTATCATTCCAGCATTTTAAGAGCAGCGGAAAAGACGGAATCCTCCTGCCATCGGCCCAGTTGTTATAAGCTTTGCTTCTGCTGAAACTGGTATGGCCGCAATGAATTTTATCAGTAAGCGGTGCAACTATTTTCCAGCCAAATTGCTGCTCGGTCATACTGTCTTTGATATTGCTGTAGTATGTATCAAAGTACATGTCCATACTGTCTTTGGGGGTGTACCAATAAAGCGAAGGGTGTTTTTTTTCGAGGATATTACGTAGTAGGGAATAGTCCTGCTGGAGTTGCTGAGCTGAATATTTTTTGTTGGGATTGAAATCTTTATTCGATGAAGCACATGAATATAAAAGCAGCACAAATAAAAAGACAGTAATGTTTTTTACGGTTTTCATTTTTATTTGTTGAGAGAACAAGAACACTTCTCAACATAGCGTAAGTTTTTGTTTACTTTATTTCAAATGATTCCAACCCTGCGCAATCAGCTCATGCTTATTTCCGCCACGGGTAATAAAAGTTTTTCCCTCACTTGCTTCGGTTATATAGCCAATAACACTCAGGCCATTGTTTTTTGTTATCTTATCATGGTCGGCCTGGGCAATGGTAAAAAGCAATTCATAATCTTCGCCGCCACTTAAAGCACAGGCTGTGGGGTCAAGCTCCAGTTTGTAAGCAAAATCTTTACTGTCTTCATTTAAAGGCAACTTGTCTTCGTACAAAACACAACCCACATTACTTTGCTTGCAAATGTGCAGCATCTCGCTGCTTAATCCATCGCTAATGTCCATCATGCTGGTAGGCACAATTTTATGCTCGGCAAAATATTCAATCACATCTTTCCTGGCTTCTGGTTTTAATAAGCGGCCAACAATATATGCCCGGTTTTCAAGATCGGGCTGTGCACCGGTTTGCTCAAAAATCTTTTTCTCTCTTTCTAAAATTGTGAGGCCTAAAAAAGCACCGCCCAAATCGCCGCTTACGCAGATAAGGTCGTTCACTTTAGCACCATCTCTTTTTACATACGTATCAGGTGCAACTTCGCCAATGGCAGTAATGCTAATTACAAAACCCCGTTGCGATGTGGTGGTATCTCCGCCAACCAAATCAACATTGTAATGATCGCAGGCTGCATACACACCTTCGTAAAATTCATCTAACGCTTCAATACTAAACTTATTACTTATGGCAATGCTTAAAACGATCTGTGTTGGCGTAGCATTCATGGCATAAATGTCACTAATGTTAACGATCACCGATTTGTATCCCAAATGTTTCAGCGGTGTGTACATTAGATCAAAATGAATTCCTTCAACCAGCAGATCTGTACTAATAACAGTCTGCCTGCCAAAATGATCAATTACGGCACCATCATCACCCACACTTAAAATGGTGGATGCGTTTTTTGTTTCGT
>JAYSTT010000612.1:0-2209 GCA_043719495.1 Ferruginibacter sp.
TAGCTACAAATCAAAAGGCAGTGCGGAAACAACAAAAATTGTAACCTATGTACAATGCGATTATTGGGTAAATCCCGGTATTGCACCCTATCTAACAAAGGGCACATTGGTGGAATTACAAGGTCGTGTTGGTGTGAACGCTTACAAAGCCAATGATGGAGAAGCAAAAGCCACATTAACCTTTCATGTAAACACCATTAAACTACACGGAAGTGCAGGTGTAAAAAATGAGACAGCAGTTAAAGCGAGTGCCGAAACAGTTGCAATACCTACAGACGATTTACCATTTTAGTGGAATATCAAACGGGCACGGTAAAATGCTGATGCCCCTTTTTTAAAAATTATTTTCAAAATTTAAAATCAATAATGATGGCACACAATTTAAATTTCAACGAGCAGACAGGCAAACACAGTTTCTTTTCAGTAAAAGAAAAAGCCTGGCATGGATTAGGATAAATAGTAGAAGTATACCCAACAAGTGCAGAAGCATTAAAATTTGCAGGGCTGGATTATACCGTAGCTAAAAGGAAACTGTTTACGTTTGATAACAATAACGAAATCGCCAATGATGATATCGAAATGAAAACCCCTGAAATAAAAGTCCCAAATTATTTTGCAACTATCCGGACGGATAATGAAACTGTTTTAGGTGTGGTGGGTAAAGATTATGAAGTGGTACAAAATATTGATGCTTTTAGTTTCTTTGATGCTATTGTTGGTGGTGATGGCATACAATACGAAACTGCAGGCGCATTGGGAAAAGGAGAAAGAATTTTTATTACTGCTAAATTGCCCAATTATATTAAAGTAGGTAATGATGATTTGATAGAACAGTATTTGTTTTTAACTACTTCGCATGATGGTGGCGGAAGTATTACAGCAGCCTTTACACCTGTTCGGATTGTGTGCAATAATACTTTAAATGCAGCCCTTCGCAACCATAGCAATGCTTTTAAAATAAGGCATACAGCAAATGCAAAAGAACGTTTGGAAGAAGCCCACAAAATAATGGGAATTACCCACCAGTTAAGCAATGAACTGGAATGTATTTTAATCAATGGGCAAAAATTCGCATTACAGACCCAGAAGTAAAAAAGCTGATACAAATGGCTTTAGTACCTAACAAAGAAGTGTTGCAAAATATACAGGCTGGTAAAGATGATGAACTATCTACTTGCTTTAAAAATATGACCGATGCTGCTTTTGAATATGCTATGACAAATGAAACCCAGCAATTGGAAACTACCAAAGGCAGTCTGTTCGGTGCTTACAATGCCGTTACAGGATATTTTCAAAATGTAAGGACTTACAAGAATGAAGAAGCAAAACTGAAATCTTTATTGTTTGGTGGTACAGGACAATTGAGGACACAAAAAGCATTTCAACTTTGTGAGAGTTTTGCAAAGGCTGAGATAATGGAATTTTACAATTAAGATTTTACGGGGCAAGCAAAAAAGTTTGCCCCTTTTTTATTAAGACTTTTAAAGCCTGGAAACGAGCCACGCTTGAGGGCGTGGCTCGTTGGTTATTATGATGATTGCACTTTATATATAAATTAATTTTTAGTGCTTCCGGCTTATCAAAAATTTTCCAAGCTATATAGAAATTAATAAGAAAGATGTTTTCAATAACTGCTTGATGATTGTTTGCGTTTGTTTAGACCGTCCTCCTTAAACCTCGTGATTAAGTTAACCCAAAATTCTTCAAACCTTACTAAAATTAGTATAACTCCAACGCCATTGCTAAATCTACTTATGCACCATCAAATAAAATTGAAAATTACTGCGTGAATCAAGGGAGGTAAATTTCAAAAGAATAGATTCTGGTTATCTCCCCCTATTCATATTTGTTTCTTGTCTGTATTTGACATTAAGCTGTCTTGTAAGACCCTGAAAGCCAGGATAACTTTGCATTATAAAAAAACAATTAAAAAAATTAAGATGAAAAATAAAACTGTTTTAAGTAAAAGACTATTTACAACCACAAGTGCATTAATGCTGATATTCTTATTGTGCTCATGTAAAAAAGAATTATTTAACTCCGGTGTAACTAAGGAGTTTACTTTACAATCTGTTGCTAATGGAGCTTCTTATAATATAAAGGTTGGTTTGCCTGCCAATTACAATCCGTCAGTTGAAAAATATGCAACGATATACGTGTTGGACGGGAAAGAAATTTTTGGTTTTGTAGCTAACAGGTGTAAGGAGAT
>JAYSTT010000613.1:0-2209 GCA_043719495.1 Ferruginibacter sp.
GCATTTAATTGTTGAGCAATTTCGGTATAATTAAATGGTTTGTTTGAAAAAATGTTTACCAGTGCAATATCAGCCATTGAAAGTTTGCAGGCAGTTAATATGTCAATTAAAAAATTTAATTCTTCTTCGGTTAAATACAAATTTTTTTCATCAGCAACAATAATTGCAATTTGTTTTTGATTATTACCCAAAAAAGAAATACCTGTTGTAATTGCAGTAGTCGTTTTTGGTGTGTTGGTATTCAAATCAACTAACGAATTCTTAAACAAATCATACAAAACAATCGGAGGAAGTTGAATATTATCTAAACTCATAAAAGCTTGCTTTATGCGCTGTTTTTTTTGTTTCTTTGTAGTAAAATTAATGAATTATGACAGCAGCTGCAGATATTATTATTTCAAAAACAACGCACAGTAAACTAAAGGATATAAACTTAGAAAATATTCCTTTTGGAAAATATTTCACCGACCATATGCTGGAAGTTGATTACGAAGATGGAGAATGGAAAAATGCAGAAATAAAACCCTATCAGCCGTTATTATTGGACCCGTCTTTGGCAGCGCTGCATTATGGGCAGGCAATTTTTGAGGGTATAAAAGCTTATAAAAATGCTGCAGGCGAAGCTTTTATTTTTCGGCCTTACGATAATTTTAAACGGTTTAATATTTCTGCAAAAAGGATGGCAATGCCACAGGTACCGGAGGAAATATTTATGGAAGGTATGCGCCTGTTGATTGAAATTGATAAAAACTGGATACCTGATAAAAAAGATCACTCCTTATACATTCGCCCTTTTATGTTTTCCAGCGACGAGATGATTGGGGTAAGACCAAGTGATAAATATAAATTCCTGATCATTCTAAGCCCTACAGGCCCTTATTATGCTGCTCCAATGAGCATTAATGTAGAAGAAAAATATGTACGTGCAGTACCGGGTGGTGTGGGTTATGCAAAAGCGGCTGGTAATTATGGCGGAGCCATGTATGCCACCGTTCAGGCTAAATTAAAAGGGTACGACCAGGTTTTATGGACAGATGCCATTGAACATAAATATGTACAGGAGTGTGGTGTAATGAATGTATTTTTTATAATAGGCAATACCGCTATAACACCTGATTTAAAGGAAGGTACTATACTGGCAGGAGTAACCAGAGACAGTGTAATGGTATTGTTGAAGGAAATGGGGTATACCGTAACAGAAAGGGACATAAGTATTGATGAAATAATTCAAGCGCACAAAGCAGGCAATTTAAAGGAAGTGTTTGGAACCGGTACAGCAGCAACCATTTCCATGATAAAAAAACTTAATTACAAAGATTATGAAATGAATTTTGATGTGGAAAAGTGGAAAGCATCGCCGGAAGTGAAAAGAAAAATGGATGCTATTAAAAATGCTGTTGAAGCCGATAAGTATGGCTGGATGTATAAGATTTAATGAAATTTGAATGAGCTAAAAGCCTTTAGCCGCCCTGTTTTGGGGCGGCTTTTTTACTAAATGTTAATAAAAAGGCATTTTTTTCTTTATTAATTTTCCATTTTACAAAGAGAATTGCTACCTTTGCCGTCCGAAAAATAAAAGGATAATAATGCCTACAATACAACAGTTAGTAAGAAAAGGAAGACAAATTATCAAAGCAAAAAGCAAATCCAGGGCTTTAGATAGCTGTCCTCAGAGACGTGGTGTATGTACAAGAGTATATACAACAACCCCTAAAAAACCCAACTCTGCTTTGCGTAAAGTGGCTAAAGTACGTTTAACTAATAAAATTGAGGTTATTGCCTATATACCGGGCGAAGGCCATAATTTGCAGGAGCACAGTATTGTATTGATACGTGGTGGAAGGGTTAAAGATTTACCGGGCGTACGTTACCATATTGTACGTGGCAGCCTGGATACTGCTGGCGTAAAGGATCGTAAACAAAGCCGTAGTAAATACGGTACTAAAAAAGAAAAAGCTAAAAAATAAATAAAACATAATCTTCTCCTTTATCAGTTCCCCCTTTAGGGGGCGGAGGGGGCAAAATTTAAACAATGCGTAAATCACAACCCAAAAAGATACCATTAGCACCAGATCCAAAGTTTAACGACAAACTGGTAACACGTTTTGTAAACAATTTCATTGGCTAATTTATCGGCCATACTACGCCCGTTTCTGTCGCGGCTATACTTTACCATCCACTTAATACTTAAAGAAATTTTTCTGTCGGC
>JAYSTT010000614.1:0-2209 GCA_043719495.1 Ferruginibacter sp.
ACCGGCTGATTGCATTCTGGCCAGTAATTCTTCGTCATTTCCCAGTAGCCAGTTTATAGATGAAGTAAGTGAATCCGGCAGGGGCAGAGTTGTAAACACTCATTTTTACATGCCCCCTACGCAGAATGCTGTAGAGATTATGAGTTGCGGCTTTACAGAACAAACAGTAATTGAAACCTTAATGAGTTCACTGCCTTCTTATGGAGGTTTAGTACCGTTTACGGTACATAAAGAAAGCGTAGGGTTTATATTTAACAGGGTTTGGGCCGCTATTAAACGGGAGTGCTTAAATGTTGTGGCTACCGGAGTTTCAACACCACAGGATGTGGACCGCATTTTTGTTGTAAATAGTGGAGCCCCATTTGGTCCATTTAGAGAAATGGATCAGGTAGGCCTTGATGTTATCCTTGCCATTGAGGAACATTATGCCGAACTAAATCCATCGCTTCCGGCCGGGCCAAGAGAATTACTTCGCAAGTATATTGCAGAGGGCAAACTGGGGGTTAAAAGTGGGCGTGGTTTTTATGATGGTTACGAAACAGTAGCAAAGAAAAACTAATGTAGTTTATGAATTCAGTTTTTAGTGAAAAGTATTGCTAATTCTTTGCAGCAGTGCAAAAGTGTCCATCGGCTAACTTGTATGATTTACAGCAGGTAAAATTTTATTGAAGTATACAAAACATCCTGACTGGGTTTTAATTAAATTATTTTATACTCACCGCATCTTTTTCGTAAGGCCCTTTAAAGGCAGAAGGGTCGATAGTAAAATGACGTGTATAAATGTTGCAGGTTTTAAATAAATTTTTAAGCCATAGGGCAGTTTGTTCAAAATCTTTTCCATCCCTGCTGTCATAATCGTTTAATATTAATCCCTGCGCTTCTTTCATCATCATTTGCGGATCATCTAAATAATAATACAGAACAGCAAGATTAAAATAACTGGCATACCTCATTTTACGGTCGTGCCTGCTGTTGCTGCTGTATTGTATTTTTATTCCATCAAAATAATCAATCACCGGCTTAACCTGTTCTCTTATTTTGTCAATAGAATTACTGGCATTCATGCTGAAAAAAACTTCGCTTAATTGCTGAAATGCTTTTCGGTGAGCAGCATATTCGGGATGCTTTTTACTGTCCACAATCCACATAATATCGTTGGAAGTTACTTCTCTGAATCCAAAATTATCAGTAATCTTTTCACTAAGGTAATGCATGGCATCATTCACACTATGGCGGTATAAATTCGAAGTAATTTTTAATGTATTCAGCAAAAAATATCCTTCTGCCAATGGCCGTAAAGTAAATTCAGGACTGTTATATACATACTTATCGCTGCGGCTCGCTAAATTTAAATCCATAATATGCACCCCTTTATAATCTGCAATTCTGGCGGTTGCAGCAAAACTATATTTTACTTCTTCGTAATAATAAATGCGGTTGCCGGTAACTTGTCCTGCCCTGTTTTTAATTACTTCCGATCTTTCTTTTACCGATACAGATTCGGGTAATAAATCATCCAGGTTTACTTTTATTGTAAGGTGACCATTATCATTTAATTTCCGCCAGCCTTCCAGCAAAACTGCTTTTTCGGGAGATATTTCATTTAAAAAAGGCTTCATCAACTTTGTACCTTCAATAACCACATTATAGGTTTTGTAGGTACTGTCTATTTTCATTTGAGGAAGCGACCGGTATTGAACACTAAAATTATACCTGTCCAGATCTACTTTTTTTTGTGCAACCACAAAAAAAGGAGCTAAATAAAGGGTAAACAAATAAAGCTTTTTCACAGAATGGGGTTTAATTAACCCATAACGAATTTGAGGGCAAAATATTATTCCAAAAAAATACCTTTTTTATTGATGTAGTTATAATCCTACAAAAATATTATAATGCGGCTGTATTATAACGTGGCAGGGCATTGTATCGAAATAGAAATTTTCAATAATATAGTTTTTGAGTCATCAATATATCCCGGTGGATTGGGCACATTTTAATCTGTTTTGGCAGGCGATCTCAACAATGTATTTCTTTTATTTCAACTTTTTGTATAAGATAAAGATCACTTTCTGTTTAAAGAAAAAACAGTTTTTTTAAAGCCTGTTATACCGACTATACACTATAAATAGTCCAATAGTTTTTCTGTCGGCATAATACCATCTAATATTTCAACGCAGTCCTTCGGACTACTTATGAAATAAAGATGGTA
>JAYSTT010000615.1:0-2208 GCA_043719495.1 Ferruginibacter sp.
CGCAAGGCAAAACAAAATACTATACTGGATAATAGTATCAATGAGTTTTTGTTAAACAGTAATCAACTATCAATAGCAAATGCTGCAGAAAGTAATTTAAAGATGAAAGAAATTCAGCAGGCTGTTTATAAATTACCCGACATCTTCCGCAGCCCTTTTGTACTATATTTCGATGGATATAAGTACAATGAAATAGCTTCAATTTTAAAAGAACCACTTGGTACAATAAAAAGCAGGATACACTTTGCCCGTAAATTATTAAAAGAACAGTTGACAAGATTTTAAATGATTGCAGCTTTTTTACTCCGTTTTAATTTTCAATATCCATAATTTCGATTATTGAAAAAAGTTGTAGTCATAGGAAGTGGTTTTGCAGGTTTATCAGCAGCATGCTTTTTAGCTAAAGCCGGTTATGATGTAACAGTTTTGGAAAAACAACATGCTGCTGGGGGCAGGGCAAGGCAATTAAAAGAACAAGGGTTCGTGTTTGATATGGGGCCCAGCTGGTACTGGATGCCCGAAGTATTTGAACGCTTTTTTAATTCTTTTGGAAAAAAAGTTTCTGACTATTACCAATTGGAAAGATTAGATCCATCTTATAGGATTTACTGGCCGGATGACATGATGGACATACCGGCAAACTATGAAGAAATTAAAAAGCTATTTGAAAGTATTGAACAGGGAAGCGCTGCACAACTGGATAAATTTATGACAGAAGCCGGATATAAATACAATGTAGGTATTAATAAATTAGTACATAAACCCGGGCAGTCGGTTACTGAATTTTTAGATTGGGAGGTGATAAAAGGAGTTTTTAAATTAGATGTGTTTACCAACATGAAAAAACATGTTGCTAAATATTTTAAACATCCTAAGTTACAGGAGATGATGGAATTTCCGGTGTTGTTTTTAGGCGCTTTGCCTGAGGAAACACCGGCATTGTACAGCCTGATGAATTATGCCGATATTAAATTAGGCACTTGGTATCCGCAGGGCGGCATGTATAAAATTGTAGAAGCAATATTTAGATTGGCAAAAGAGTTGGGAGTAAAATTTTGTTTTGATTGCGATGTAAAAAGTATTGATGTTGAAAACAGTAAAGCAAAGAGTGTAACTGCTCAAACAACTATCAACTATCAACCATCAACCATTAACTATGCTGCTGATGTTGTAATAGGTGCTGCCGATTATAACTTTATAGAAACTAAACTTTTAGCTGAAAATTGCAGAAGTTATTCTGATGAATACTGGAACAAAAGAGTGATGGCACCTAGTTGTTTATTATATTACGTTGGGTTAAATAAAAAATTGAACAACGTGTTGCACCATACGTTATTTTTTGATACGGATTTTGGAGTGCATGGAAAAGAAATTTATACGCAACCGCGGTGGCCGGCCAATCCATTGTTTTATGTTAGCGTTACTTCGGTAACAGACCATTCGGTAGCGCCTGAAGGCTATGAAAATTTATTTTTTCTTATTCCGGTGGCAGCAGGTTTGCAGGGAGATACAGAAGAGTTAAGAGATAAGTACTTTGAAGATATTATTAAAAGATTTGAGCACAGAACCGGGCAATCTATAAAAGAAAATATTGTTTATAAAAGATCTTACTCAGTAAGCAATTTCGTAAATGATTATAATTCTTTTAAAGGAAATGCTTATGGCCTGGCTAATACTTTAATGCAAACAGCGGTATTAAAACCAGGTTGCAGAAGTAAAAAAGTAAAAAATCTTTTTTACACCGGCCAGCTAACAGTTCCGGGGCCGGGTGTGCCCCCAAGCCTGATAAGCGGCGAAGTAGTAGCTAAAGAAGTGATAAAGAATTTTGGTAATTAAATATTTCAGATAAAGTAAAGATTATTTTTTTCTTCTTGTTTATGATACAACTTTTTCACCATACCAGCCAACAGTGCAGTAAAATAACAACTGAAACGTACAGCACCTCTTTTAGTAGTGCTATTAAGTTGCTGCATAAAGACCTGCGTACACCTATTTACAATATTTATGGTTTTGTACGTTTTGCAGATGAAATTGTAGATACTTTTCACGAATTTGATAAGCAGCAATTACTAAATGAGTTTAAAACCGAAACTTACAATGCCATTGAAAGAGGTATAAGTTTAAACCCGGTTTTGCATAGTTTTCAGATAACGGTTAACGAATATGGTATTGAAAAGAATTTATTAGAAGCATTTTTTAAAAGTATGG